>NZ_JBSGIV010000001.1:0-257483 GCF_053605225.1 Micromonospora sp. NPDC003944 | reverse complement strand
GTGGGTGGTGACGGGGCGTTCTTCCTGCTCCTGGACGAGCCCGAGGTGTACGGGTTGCCGCCGGACCCGGTGGTGACCACCCGCGACCTACCCGCCATGTGGAAACACGCCGGCCTCGCCGCGCTCGCCATGGCGGCGGCGACCGTCGCCGCGTTCGTCGGAGGTTCCTCATGACCTCACCAGGCCCCGTGGGCGATCGGTTCCGTCGCTTCCGGGAGCGGCTCGCCGACGAGAACGGCAACCGGCCCTGGGTGAGCAACCCCCGGGGCGACCTGACGGTACGGCGAGACGCCGACGGCCGGCGGCGTCGGCGGCGCGGCGGCGGCAGCGAGGAACTGCGGGTGCCGGAGGCCGAGTTCACGTCGTACTACGGTCGGCCCATCCTCAAGGGGCCGGTCTGGACGTGGGACATCGCCGCGTACCTGTTCACCGGTGGGTTGGCCGCCGGCTCGTCGTTGCTCGCCGCGGGTGGGCAGCTCACCGGGCGGCCGGCGCTGCGGCGCGCGGGTCGGGTCACCGCGCTCGCCGCGGTCAGCGCCAGCGCCGTCTTCCTGGTCAAGGACCTGGGCCGGCCGGCGCGGTTCCACCACATGCTCCGGGTGGCCAAGCCGACCTCGCCGATGTCGATGGGCACCTGGATCCTCACCGCGTACGGGCCGGCGGCGGGCGTCGCCGCGATCGCCGAGGCGGCCGGGCTGCTGCCCCGGCGCGGTCTGCTGGGGCTGGTCGGCCGGGCGTTGCCGCCGGTCGGGCACACCGCCGGGCTGCTCGCCGCCGGCACCGCGCCGGCGCTGGCCACGTACACCGGGGTTTTGCTCGCCGACACGGCGGTGCCGTCGTGGCACGAGGCGTACCCCGAGTTGCCGGTGATCTTCGCGGGCAGCGCGTTGGCCAGCGGCGCCGGCGTGGGTCTGCTCGCCGCGCCACCGGCCCAGGCCGGGCCGGCCCGCCGGATGGCGGTGGCCGGCGCGGCCCTGGAGCTGTACGGCACGCATCGGGTGGAGAGCCGCCTCGGCCTGCTCAGCGAGCCCTACCGACTGGGACGACCGGGCCGGATGCTGCGCGCCGCGCGGATGCTGACCGTCGGCGGGGTGGCGGGCGCGCTGCTGGGGCGGCGTCACCGGCTGGTCGGGGCGCTCTCCGGTGGCGCGCTGCTGGCCGCGTCGGTGCTGACCCGGTTCGGCATCTTCTACGGCGGTGTCGCCTCGGCCCGCGACCCCCGGTACACGGTGGTGCCGCAGCGCGAGCGGGTGGAAGCGCGGCGGGCCGCCATGGATCTTCCATCTGATCGGGCGGACCCGCCCGCGGTGTGATCGAATGTCCGGTGGAGGCGTTCAGGCGGCTGGTGCCCCTCCCGGTCTTCAAAACCGGAGTGGTCCGGGACCCGGGCCAGGCGGGTTCGATTCCCGTCCGTCTCCGCCACACCGCTTGCAGGAGATGACGTGATGGGCGACGGCCCGGTGGACCCGCGACGCCGGGTACCCCGTACGGATACGCTGCTTGCCGATCCGGTGCTGGCCGCCGCCACCGCGACTCTCGGCCGGGAGCAGGTCAAGGCGGTCGTCTCCCGCGCGCAGGACCGCGCCCGCCGCGGTGAGATCAACCCCGACGAGGTACGCGACGACGCGGTCGCCGCGCTGCCCGCGCCCGGCCCCCGGGCGGTCCTCAACGCCACGGGTGTGGTGCTGCACACCAACCTGGGCCGGGCGCCGTTGTCGTCCGCCGCGGTCGCCGCGGTGGTGGCCGCCGCCGGGCACACCGACGTCGAGTTGGACCTGGCCAGCGGCCGGCGGGCCCGCCGCGGCCGGGGCGCGCTCGACGCGTTGGCCGCCGCCGTGCCCGACGCGGCCGCCGTGCACGTGGTGAACAACGGCGCCGCCGCGCTGGTGCTCGCCGCCACCGCGTTGGCCGCCGGCCGGGAGATCGTGGTCAGCCGGGGCGAGCTGGTCGAGATCGGGGACGGTTTCCGCCTGCCCGACCTGCTGGAGAGCACCGGCGCGCGGCTGCGCGAGGTGGGCACCACCAACCGCACCACACTCGCGGACTACGCGGCGGCGCTCGGCCCGCAGACCGGTTTCGTGCTCAAGGTGCACCCGTCGAACTTCCAGGTCACCGGCTTCACCTCGGCGACCCCGGTGCGGCAACTGGCCACCCTCGGGGTGCCGGTGGTCGCCGACATCGGCTCCGGTCTGCTCACCGCGGACCCGTTGCTGCCCGACGAACCAGACGCGGCGAGCACCCTGCGCGCCGGCGCCGCACTTGTCACCGCCAGCGGCGACAAGCTGCTCGGTGGGCCGCAGGCGGGGCTGCTGCTCGGCGACGCCGAGGTGGTCGACCGGCTGCGCCGTCACCCGCTGGCCCGGGCGCTGCGGGTGGACAAGCTCACCCTTGCCGCGCTCGCCGCCACCCTGCACCGACCGGACACCCCCACCCGGGCGGCGCTGCACGCCGACCCGGGCGTTCTGCGGGAACGGGTGGAGCGGCTGCGGGACCGCCTCGGCGCGGACGGCCGTAAGGCGGAGGTGGTGCCGGCCGTCGCGGTGGTCGGCGGGGGCGGCGCCCCCGGCGTGGAGTTGGACTCGTGGGCGTTGAGCCTGCCCGAGCGGTACGCGTTCCCGCTGCGCACCGGCGACCGGCCGGTCCTCGGCCGGGTGGTGCGCGGGCGACTCCTGCTCGACCTGCGCTGTGTGCCCGCCGACGCCGACGACACCGTCCGCGCGGCGGTGCTGCGCGTACCCGGGGACGACTGAGCGTGTTCGTCGTCGCGACCGCCGGGCACATCGACCACGGCAAGTCGACACTGGTCCGGGCGCTGACCGGGATGGAACCCGACAGGTGGGCCGAGGAACGCCGCCGGGGGATGACCATCGACCTGGGCTTCGCCTGGACGACGCTGCCATCCGGCGGCACCGTCGCCTTCGTCGACGTACCCGGGCACGAGCGGTTCGTGCCGAACATGCTCGCCGGGGTCGGCCCGGTTCCGGCGGCGCTGATCGTGGTGGCCGCCGACGAGGGCTGGATGCCGCAGTCCGCCGAGCACCTGGCCGCGCTCGACGCGCTCGGTGTCCGGTACGGCCTGCTGGCGGTGACCCGCGCGGACCTGGCCGACCCGGGCCCGGCCACGGCCCGTGCCCGCGCCGAGATCGCCGCGACCAGCCTCGGCGCGGTGCCGGCGGTGGCGGTCAGTGGATTGACCGGCGCCGGCATGCCGGAGCTGCGGGCCGCCCTGGACCGTCTCGCCGCCGAGCTGCCCGCGCCGGTCGTGGACGACCCGGTCCGCCTCTGGGTGGACCGCAGCTTCACCGTGCGGGGCAGTGGAACAGTCGTCACCGGGACCCTCGGCGGTGGCCGGCTGCGGGTCGGCGACGAGCTGGAGCTGGCCGGCGCCGACGAACCGGTCCGGGTCCGTGGCCTGCACTGCCTGGGCGAGGCCCGCCCGGAGGCGACGGCGGTCGCCCGGGTGGCGGTCAACCTGCGGGGTACGCCCCGCGACCGGCTCGGCCGCGGTGACGCGCTGCTCACCCCGGGCCGGTTTCACCACACCGACCTCGTCGACGTCCGGCTCACCGGCGATCCCGTCGGCGACCTGCCGGCCACCCTCACCCTGCACGTCGGGTCGGCGGCGGTGCCGGTACGGGTGCGCCCGCTCGGTCCGGACACCGTGCGGCTGCGGTTGGCCCGCCCGTTGCCGCTGCTGGTGGGCGACCGGGCGCTGCTGCGGGACCCGGGCCGTCACCACGTCAGCGGCGGGGTGCGGGTGCTTGACGTGGCACCCCCACCGCTGGGCCGACGGGGTGCGGCCGCCGCCCGCGCGCAGGTCCTCGCCGACCTGGACGGTCGACCCGACCTGGCGGGGGAGCTGCGCCGTCGCCGGCTGATCAGGGCCGGCGCGTTGATCCGGATGGGTGTGCCGGTGCACGCCGAGCCGGTGGCCGGCGACTGGTTGGCCGACCCCGCGCACTGGCGGGGGCTCGGTGAGCGGCTGACCGAGGAGGTCACCCGGTACGCGCGGGAGCACCCGCTGGAGCCCGGCATGCCTGTCGACGCGCTGCGTCAGCGTCTCGCCCTGCCCGACCGGGTGCTGGTCGAGGCGCTGGTCCGGCCGCCGCTGCGGATCCACGCCGGTCGGGTCGGGGCGGCCGGCGTCGACGTGCTGCCCGAGGCGGTCGCCCGGGCCGTGCAGCGGGTCCGCGCCGAGTACGGCGACCGGCCCTTCCGCGCCCCCGAAACGGACCACCTCGTCGACCTCGGTCTGGGCCCCCGCGAGATCGGCGCCGCCGTGCGTGCCGGGGCTCTGTTGCGGCTGGCCGACAACGTGGTGCTGCTGCCCGACGTGCTCGACGACGCGGTCCGGGTGTTGGCCGGGCTGCCGCAGCCGTTCACCCTCTCCGCGGCGCGGCAGGCGTTGGACACCACCCGCCGGGTGGCGGTGCCTCTGCTGGAGTTGCTGGACCGGCGGGGCGCGACCCGCCGACTGCCCGACGACGCCCGGATCGTCGTCACCTGAGCGCTGCGGCAGCCGTGCTGGGCCAACCGGCCACCCGGTCGACGTCGGTCACCTACGGTGACGCCATGGACCCTTCGGCGGTCTGGCGCGACCGGCAGCACCAGTGGCGGATCGAGGCGTACCGGGCGCCGGACCTCCGTTTCGCCATCTACGCCACAAACGGCCCCACCGAGTCTGTGCCGCTGTGGCTGTTCGGGATGTCGGCGCTGGCCCGGTGGTTGATGACGCACTCCATCTCGCTCGACGACCTGGAGGTCGACTGAGCGGGGGCGCGCCCGCAAACCGGACCCGCGGTGCGCCCTGCTGCGGTTGAGTGGCCTCAGGAGGCGGACGGGGGTGTGCGATGGGCGGTCAGGTCGGGCAGTTGGCGTTGGTGGCCGTGCTGGTGCTCGTCAACGCCGCGCTCTCCGGCAGCGAGATGGCGCTGGTGACCCTGCGCGAGGGGCAGTTGCGGCGGCTGGGTCGGCGCAGCCGCGCCGGCGACCGGTTGGTGCGGCTGTCCCGCGACCCGAACCGTTACCTGGCCACCATCCAACTCGGCATCACCCTGGCCGGGTTCCTCGCCTCGGCGGCGGCCGCGGTGTCGTTGGCCGGCCCGCTTGTGGGCCCGTTGGGGTTCCTCGGCGCGGCGGCGCGTCCCGCCGCGGTGCTGCTGGTGACGGTGCTGCTGACGTTCGTCACGTTGGTGCTCGGCGAGTTGGCCCCGAAGCGGCTGGCGATGCAGCGGGCCGAGCGGTGGGCGCTGCTGAGCGCCGGCCCGTTGGACCTGCTGGCCCGGGTGTCCCGGCCGGCGGTGTGGCTGCTCAGCCGGGCCACCGACGCGGTCGTACGGCTCGCCGGTGGTGACCCGCGGGCCAACCGGCAGGAGATGACCGAGGAGGAGCTGCGGGAGGTGCTGGCCAGCCAGCGCGGCCTGTCGGCCCAGCAGCGCGAGATCCTGACCGGCGCGTTCGACATCGCCGGCCGGACGCTGCGCGAGATCCTGGTGGCCCGGAGGGAGGTGACGACCTTGCCGGCCAGCCTGGCCGCCGACGAGGGGGTTCGGCAGTTGGCCGCCGCCGGGCGGTCCCGCGCTCCCGTGACCGGTCCGGGCGGCCTGGACGAGGTGCTCGGGGTGGTGCACATCCGCGATCTGGTCCGGGCCGGCACCGCCCGGGTGGGGGAGCGGGTCCGCGCGCCGCTGCTGCTGCCGGTGACCCTGCCGGTCGCCGACGCGATGCGTCAGCTGCGGCAGGAGCACCAGCAACTGGCCCTGGTCGTCGACGAACACGGGGGCATCGACGGCATGGTCACCATGGAGGACCTGCTGGCCGAGGTGGTCGGCGAGTTGTACGACGAGACCGACCGTGACGTGCACGGGGTCGTCCGGGAGGCCGACGGGTCGCTGCTGGTGCCCGGTGACTTCCCGCTGCACGACCTGCCCGACCTGGGGGTACGGCTGAGCTTCCCGCTGTCGCGGGACTACACGACGGTGGCTGGTCTGGTGCTGGCCCGGCTGCGGCACCTGCCGGAGGGGCCGGGCGAGACGGTGCGGCTGCCCGGGTTGACCCTGCAGGTGGTGGAGGTCGCCGACCGGGCGGTACGCCGGGTACGGCTCTGTGGGTTCGTCACCGAGCGGTGACCGTTCACCCAGAAGACTGACAAAAACCGCAAAATGGTACGACGGCAACCGTGGCGCACCTAGCGTGCCAGACGTGAAGGACCGAGGGTTGCGTACGTTCGTCACGGTGCTGGCCGGCCTCGCGGTGATCTACTTCGGCAGCGCCGGCCGCAGCCCCGAGGAGGGCCGTGGCATCTCCGGCGGGGTGGTGGTCCTGGCGTTGCTCGCCGCGTTGCTGGTGTGGCACCTCACCCGCCCGGGAGACAAGACGGTCAAGTGAGCGCCTCACCCGGCGGCGACGCGGGTGACCTCGCCGGCGGACTCCTCGCCCAGCGCCACCCGCACCAGCGCTGAGGCGAGCCGGCCGAAGTCCGGTTCGTCGACGAGCCCGGCGAGCCGGTCCGGGGAGCCCGGCAGGCCCAGCCTCTTCGCCCCGGCCAGCGCCCGACGGTCGGCGTACGGGCGCACGTCCGACCAGACCGCCTGCGCCTCGCGCAGGTAGATGTCCGCGCCGGTGGGGCCGATGCCGGGGAACTCGGTCAGCCGCCGCCGCAGCCCGGCGGGGTCACCCTGGGCCTCCCGGTGCAGCCGTCGCAGGTCACCGTGCCAGCGGTCCAGCAACAGCCGGGCGCCGGTGCCGAGCATGGTGGCGGTCCGCTCGTCGTAGCGGCGGTAGTGGCCCCGCCCCAGCGCGTCGACGCGGTCCTGCCAGCTGGCCGCCTCCATGGCCTGCGGGGTGCGGTACCCGGCGGCGAACAGCTCGCGCGCGGCGTCCACCGCCACACACGCCCGGATCCGGGTGCTCAGCAGCGTGGTCAGCACCAACAGCTGGTACAGCGGCCCCGGTCGGTCGGAGAGCCGGATACCGGCCTCCTCGGCGTACGTGCGGCTGCGCCGGTCGAGCAGGACCCGCACCACCCGTCGCTCATTGCCCATCTTGGCGGGTTACCCAGTTACGGACGCGCTAGCCGTCGCACCGGTGCCCGTGGCCGGAATGCCACCGGGGCGGGCGGGTATGCCCGCGGCGGAGGCGGCTCCTGCCGCCTGCCGTACCGGAGGGAGACACCCCGTGACGAACCCGCAGCAGCAGGAGTTGCGCCGCAACGCACTGGGCGCCACCAGCCAGGACAACAAGGGCCCCGCCCCGGGTGGGCATCCGGCCAACCGTGGCACGTCGCGTGGCGACGCGGGTCGACCGGTGCCCAAGGGGCAGGTGTCGCCGTACGGCCCGGCCGGCGAGCCGGTGGCCGAGGACGACAGCGACACCCGCTGACGGACCTAGCGACCGCGCCCTGGCGGTCGCCGCAACCTGTTCCAGGTGGCGGCGGCCGCCAACCCGTACGCCAGGTGCGGGATGATGTCGGAGATCCAGTCGGAGCGCCGCCAGGTACGCGGGTCGCTGATCCCGAGCACGGTGATCGACCCGTCGGTCATGGTCATCACGCCCGCGCCGAGCAGGCCGGTGGCCACCGGCAACGGCTGACGTCGACCACCGGCGTACAGGGCGAAACCGACCCCCGCCGCGATGCCCAGCCCGTACCCGATCAGAGGCCCGAGGCCCGAGCGGCGGTTGGCCGCCCGGGCCCCGTTGCCCAGGTCCACGTGCGCGATACCGGCCAGCCGGTCGACGGTCTCCTGGGGGGTGTCGCTCTCCGGCCGTCCGCGCAGCGCCATGTCCAGGTAGCTGACCACGTTCAGCGCGGTGCTGCCGACGGCGCCCGCGATCGCGCCGTCGGCAACGTCGACCCTGCTCACTTCGGGTCGCCCGGTTCGCGCTCGCTCTTCGGGCCGTACGTGCGGTCGCCGCGCACCACGCCCCGCTGGCCGCGGTCCTCCTGGAGGATCCGGTTGGCGACCTGGTTGGCCTTGCCGTCGGGCACCCGGCGACCGGAGTCGTCGATCGCGTTGCGCAACCGCGCGCGCTGCTTGTCGTAGGCGTTACTGCCCGGCCGTGGTCCTGGCATCTGTGCCTCCTTCGTCGGTCTGGGCACCTGCTGCTGCCCGCCGTCCGCTGGGCGTACCGCGGCCGTCTACCCGCCTGGCGGCCGACCAACCCCGGCCGGCTAGTGAGGCGCGCGGACCACGACGACCGGGCACTCGGCGTGGTGCAGCATCGACTGGCTCACCGACCCCAGCAACAACCCGGTCACCTCGCCGCGCCCGCGCCCACCGACGACCGCCAGTTGGGTGGAGCGCGACGCCTCGGCTAGCACACTTCCGGTCCGACCGTGCACCACCTGGCAGGTCAACCGCAGACCCGGGTGCTCCTCGGTGAGCCCGGTCAGCCACCCGGCGAGCATCCGCTCCTGCTCGCCGCGGAGCGTCGCCTCGTCGTACACCAGGGGTTGCATGTCGCCCGGTCCGCTGCTGCCCGGATGGCGGTAGGCGTGCACCGCCACCAGCGGCACGCCGAGCGAGACGGCGGTCTCGGCGGCGAAGTCCGCCGCCCGCCGGGAGGCCTCCGAGCCGTCCACCGCGACCAGCACCGGCGCGTCGGGGCGTTGCGTGCCGCGCGCGACGAGCACCGGGCAGTCGGCGTACGCGGCGACCTGCACCGCGACCGAGCCGACCACGAGCGCGGAGAACCCACCCAACCCGCGGTCGCCGAGCACGATGAGCGCGGCGGTGGGGGACTCGCCCACCAGCACCGCGGCGGCCTCACCGTCGATGATCTCGCCGGAGGTCGACAACCCGGGCACCGTCGCCTCGGCCTCGCGCACCGCGGCCTCGACGAGTTCCTCGGCCCGGTGGCGCAGCCCGCCGCCGGGCGGCGCGTCCGGTGCGGGGGAGACCGCCACGTGCAGCAGCGGCCAGATGAAGCCGTGCACGATCCGCAGCGGTCGGTGCCGGCGCGCCGCCTCGGTGGCGGCCAGTCGTACGGCACGAAGCGCCGACTCCGAGCCGTCGACGCCGACCACCACCGCCGCGTTGTTCGCCGAGTTCACCGCCCACCTCCGCTCGCGGCAAGTATCGCGGGCCCGGACGCCTCCGCGCCGCGATACCGCTGAGCGCGCTCCGGTCGGTACGCTGGCGACGACCGGCCGGGAAGGGAGCGCCGCCGATGGGTGAACCGGACCAGCCGAGCACCGCTCGCATGATCGACTTCTGGCTCGGCGGGCAGCATCACTTCCCCGTGGACGTGGCCGCCGCCAGCGCGTTCGAGCAGGCGTACGGGCCGTGCGCGCCGGTGTTCCGGGAGCTGCGGGCGTTCCTGGGCCGGGCCGTGCGGGCCATGGTCGCCGAGGGCGTCGACGGGTTCCTGGTGTTCGGCGCCGGGGTGCCGACGATGGGCAACGTGCACGAGGTCGCCACCGACGCGACGGTGCTCTACACCGACGTCGACCCGGTCACCATCCGACTCGGGCAGAGCATCCTCGCCGGCAGTGACCGGGCCGGTTACGGCTTCGGTGACGCGACAGACATCGGCACCATCGACCCGGCGCAGCTGCACCGTTTCGTGCCGGGCTGGGGCCGGCGGCCGGTCGGGGTGGTCTTCCTCGGGTTGGCCGCGTTCCTCGACGACGCCACGCTGAGCCGCACCCTCGACGAGTTGTACGCTGCCGCGGCGCCCGGCAGCCTGCTCGCGGTGGACTTCGACACCGAGGAGTTGGCCGGTCATCCGCGCGCGCTGGCCATGATGGGCCCACAGTTCCGGATGCGTCCACCGGCGGCGTTCACCCCTCTGCTGGGTCGGTGGGCGCCGACGGCCGACGGGGTGGTCCCGGTCGCCGAGTGGCGGCCGGAGGGCCCGCCGGCGCAGGTGCCCGACGCCTTCCACGGCGTGCTCGCCACCCGCACGGGGGACTGACCGCGCTGATCGCCGATCCGGAGGCGTCCGTATGATACTTGCCCTATAGCAAGTTTCTGGGGGAGGACGACGATGGTGGACGCGCCGGACGTGGTGTCGCGCGCGTTGCGCGAGGCCCCGCCCGACCAGTTGGCGGAGGCGGCGGACCGGGCGATCCGGTCGGCGATGGGGGCGCTGCGCACCGACGTGTTCGTCGCCGACTACCGGATCAGCGGCCTCTGGCCGGTGCTGGACCCGGACCTGCCGGCGGGCGGGTTCCTGTCCTGTCACACGATGGCGCAGCGGTGTTTCAGCAGTCAGCAGCCGGTACGCGACGGCGAGGGCCCGTGCCGGCTCTACCTGCCGCTGACCGTGTGGGGGGAACGGCTGGGCGTGCTGATGATCGAGCTGCCGACCGTACCGAACGCGGCGGTCACCGGTCTCGCGGCGGACATCGCCGGCGCCCTGGCGGTGGCGATGCGCGCGGCGGACCGGGAGACCGACAGGTACCGGCGGGCTCGGCGTCGGGAGCGCCTGACCATGGCCGCCGAGATGCAGTGGGACCTGTTGCCCGGTCGGGGTGTGGCGCACCGCGCGTTCGACCTGGCCGGTCAGCTCGAACCGGCGTACACGGTGGGTGGCGACCACTTCGACTGGTCGCTCGACGGCGACCGTCTCACCGTGACGGTCCTCAACGGAGAGGGCAGTGGGCTGACCGCGTCCCTGCTGACCGCCGTCACGGTCAACGCGATGCGCAACGCGCGTCGCTCCGGCGGCGGCCTGGTGGAGCAGGCCGAGTTGGCCTCGGACACGGTCTTCTACCAACACCGGGGCGCCCGGTACGTCGCCACCCTGCTGCTCGAGGTGGACACTCGCGCCGGCCGGGTACGGGCGGTCGACGCGGGCTCCCCCCACCTGTTGCGGATGCGTGGGTCCACCGTCGAGCCGTTGAAGCTGGACCAGCAACTGCCGCTGGGCATGTTCGCCGAGACCCGCTACGAGCTCCAGGAGCTGCAACTCGCGCCGGGTGACCGCCTCTTCGTGGTCAGCGACGGGGTGTGGGCGGCCGAGCCGCCGGGCCAGGAACCGTACGGGCAGCGGATGATGGCGCGTTCCCTACGCGCCACGCGGTTGCAGCCACCGGCCGAGGCGGTTGGTACGGTGATGCGCGAACTGCACGCCTACCATGCGGAGTCCGATCTGCGGGACGACGCCGTCGTGGTCTGTCTCGACTGGCACGGTCCACGTGAGCGGGGCGTGGGGTGAGTTTCGCCGCCGCGTTGCCGGGCGGGCACCAGCGCGACAACGGCAGGGGACATCAGGTGGAGCGACCTGCGGATCTCGCCGCGGCGATCAACGCGGCCGCCGAGACGCTGATCGCCGTGCTCGACTCGGCCGGGTCGCGGCACCAGGTGCCGCCCACTCAGCTGAGGGTGCTCATGCTGATCAGCGGTCGACCGGAGACCAACGTCAACGGGCTGGCGGAGCTGCTGGACGTGGTGCCCTCGTCGGCGTCCCGGCTCTGCGACCGGCTGGAGGCGACCGGGCTGCTGCGCCGGGTGGCCGACCCGCGTGACCGGCGTGAGGTGCGGTTGGTGCCGACGGCTGCCGCGCTGACCCTGTTGGGGGAGCTGGCCGAGCGGCGGCAGCGCGCGGTGCAGGCGGTCCTGGACCGGATGCCGGCGCGCATGCAGCACGACCTGTTACTGGCGCTTGTCGGGTTCGCTCGGGCGGCGACCTCGGCGCCGGAGCAGCAGACCGACTCCGCAGTCCAGACGGCCTGATCGCCGCCCCCGCCTTCCACTAGTGTCCTAGGACGCTCTACGCGTGGTGATCCACGCCACAGTGCGGCACAGCCGCACCGACAGCCCGCAGCGCCCCGGCCAGGCAGAGGGAGCCCGATATAGTGGCAGCGCACCTACCCGGCCCGCGATCACCGAGATCGCGGGCCGTGTCAGGGGAAGGGGCCCCGTCCGGGGCCGTAGGGGAGAGCCGGCGCTGGTCGGCCCGACAGCGCGTACGACCCTCAGCCGCGCCCGGCGTCGGCCGGGGGCCCACGTGCCGTGGAGGAGGATCGGTGTCGCGTCTGCCGGCTCGGGCAGAGCAACCGCCGGACACCGGTGACGAGGCTCCCGGCAACCAGGTGCTCACCCTGCCCAACCTGATCAGCTTCGGGCGGCTGCTGGGCGTGCCGCTGTTCCTCTATCTGTTCCTGGTGGCGCGGGCCGACGTGGCGGCGATCGTCGTGCTGGCCATCGGTGGCACCACCGACTGGGTCGACGGCTGGATAGCCCGCCGCCTGCGCCAGGTGAGCCGCCTCGGTGAACTGCTCGACCCGCTCGCCGACCGGCTCTACATCCTCGCCATCCTGGTCGCCTTCACCGCCCGGGAGGTGGTGCCGTGGCAGTTCACCGTGGCGCTGCTGGCCCGTGAGGTGCTCCTGCTCGCGTCGCTGGCGGTGCTGCGCCGCTACGGGTACGGGCCGCCGCCGGTGCACTACGTGGGCAAGACCGCCACGTTCCTGCTGCTCGCGGCGTTCCCGGTGCTGCTGTTGGCCACCGAGTGGAGTGCCGCGGCGACGGCCACCGCCGCGATCGGCTGGGGGCTGGCCTGGTGGGGGTTGGTGCTCTACTGGGTGGCCGGCGGGATGTACGTCGTACAGGCGGCGCGGCTGGTGCGCGCGTCGCGCGGCCGGGGAGCGGCGGCGTGAGCGCGCCGCGGCTGGGAAAACCCGGCCAGGACCGGGTGTACGCGCCGGACTTCCTCACCGAGCTGTTTCGTAACCCGTTGGATCCGGGGTACGCGGACGCGGCCGCCGCCCGTCGGCGCTCGGCGGATTCCCCTGCGGCACGGGGCTGGCGGGCCCGGTCGACGCGGTCGGTCAGCCTGGTCGTGGTGGTGATGCTCGGCTTCCTGTTCGCGGTGGCGTACCGGCAGACGATGGCCGACGAGCCGGGGCGTAGCCAGGCCCGTTCGGGTCTGGTGACGCAGATCAAGGAGCGGGAGAGCGAGACCGACAGGTTGTCCACGCGGGCGGACCAGCTGCGCGAGGAGGTCAGTCGGCAGCGTGACGCGGCGTTGAGTGGGTCGGCCGCCGCGCGGTTGCGCAACCTGGAGGCGAGCACCGGGCTTGGTCGGGTGCGTGGTGACGGTGTGGTGGTGCGGTTGGCGGACGCACCGGACAACGCGGATGCGGTGACCGGTGCCGGTGCGGGGCCGCCGCGGGTGCTCTACAGCGACCTGCAGGGGGTGGCGAACGCGTTGTGGAGCGCGGGCGCGGAAGCGATCGCCATCAACGGGCAGCGGTTGACGTCGACGTCGACGATCCGGTCGGCGGGTGAGGCGATGCTCGTGGACTTCCGGCCGGTGACCGGGCCGTACGAGGTGTCGGCGATCGGGCCGGGTTCGATGCGGCGCAAGTTCGAGGAGAGCCGCAACGCGGCGTTGATGCGGAAGGTCGCGCAGGGGACCGGGTTGTCGTTCGGTGTGCGGGAGTCGGACGACCTCACCCTGCCGGCGGCGCCGGAGCCGCAGCTACGCTACGCCAAGCCGTCGGTCAGTCCGAGCCCTTCCGCGTCGGGTGTCCGGTCCGGCAGTCCCGGGTCGTCCGGTCCGGGGACGACTGTTAGCCCCTCCGGAGGTGGCCGATGATCGCGGTGCTGGCGTTGCTCGCCGGTGTGGTGCTGGGCGTGTGGCTTGACCCCACGGTGCCGGCGGCGTTGCAGCCGTACCTGCCGATCGCGGTGGTGGCCGCGTTGGATGCGGTGTTCGGTGGGGTGCGGGCCCGGTTGGACCGCATCTTCGACGACAAGCAGTTCGTGGTGTCGTTCATTTCGAACGTGCTGGTCGCTGGTCTGATCGTGTATCTGGGTGACCAGTTGGGGGTGGGCGGGCAGTTGTCCACGGGTGTGGTCGTTGTGTTGGGTGTGCGTATCTTCGGCAACGTGGCGGCGATCCGCCGGCACCTGTTCCGGGCGTAGGTTGGGTTGCGATGAGTGACGAGCAGACCGACACGGGGACCGGGTGGCCGCAGCCGGCGGGACCGGTGCGGCCGGGTGGTCCGGCGGGTGAGCCGGATCCGCGGCCGGATGCGCCGGACCCGGATGAGTTGAGCCCGTTGGCGCCGCAGCCGTCGGATGACGAGCCTGCTGCGGAGCCGGGTGTGGAGCCGGTCGACGACGGTGCGACGGTGGACCTGGGCGCGGTGTCGCGGTCGGGGGAGCCGGGTGCGGCTTCCGACGAGGTGGCCGAGCCGGTGCAGGAGCCGGCGGCGCCGGTGGTGGCGGGTCGGTCCCGGTGGAGTACGGCCGGGGTGATGATCGCGGCGTTGTTGGCGTTGCTGGGGTTCACGTTGGTCGTGCAGTTGAAGACGACGTCGACGGACCCGACGTTGGGGGCGACCCGGCAGGAGGACCTGGTCCGGATTCTGTCGGACCTGGATGCGCGGGAGAATCGTCTGCAGCAGGACATCCGTGCTCTGGAGGACAGTCAGCGGCAGTTGCGCTCGGGTGAGCAGGGTCGTCAGGCGGCGTTGGACGAGGCGACGCGGCGGGCGGACGAGCTGGGCATCCTGGCGGGGACGTTGCCGGCGGTGGGCCCGGGGTTGACGGTGCAGTTCGACGCCGGGGTGAAGCCGATCTCGGCTAACCGGGTGTTGGACGCGGTGCAGGAGCTGCGGGGTGCGGGCGCCGAGGCGATGCAGATTTCCGGTGGGGATCGGGCGACGGTGCGGATCATCGCGTCGACGTACTTCCTCGATGGGGACAACGGGTCGTTGGTGGTGGAGGGGCGTCGGTTGACGGGGCCGTACACGATCACGGTGATCGGTGATCCGGCGACGATGCGTACGGCGTTGAACATTCCTGGTGGGGTGGTGGCGTCGGTCCGGGGTGACGGCGGTAACGTGACGTTTGGGGAGCGTGAGGTTGCCGAGGTTTCGGCGCTGCACGTGCCGATCAAGTTGGAACACGCCCGTCCGGTCTCCTGACCGGCGCGGCCGCGCCGGACCCGGGTGGTCCGGGGCACCGATGGATGAAGGACGCGTCTGGTGATTCCCGAGGATCTGCGATACACCGCCGAGCATGAGTGGGTGGCGGGTGACGGCACGGCTTCGGTCCGGGTCGGCATCACGCACTTCGCGCAGGACGCGCTCGGTGACATCGTGTACGTGCAGTTGCCCGAGGCGGGTGCGGTGGTCGCGGCCGGTGACTCGTTGGGTGAGATCGAGTCGACCAAGAGTGTGTCGGAGATCTACGCGCCGGTGGCCGGTACGGTGGCGGCGCGTAACGACGCGTTGGGTGACACGCCTGAGCTGATCAACACTGATCCGTACGGTGAGGGTTGGTTGGTGGAGATCACGCCGAATGATCCGACGGCGACGGATGGGTTGCTGACGGCGGCTGCGTATCAGAAGATCACCGAAGGCTGAGTGTGCTTGATCCGGCGCGTGGGATGTCTGCGCGCGTCCGGTTGCCCTGCATTTCGGCGCTGGCTAGGCTCGCCCAGTCGACCGAGAACCCAATAGTTGAGCGTTGCGGAATTGCCTTCCCGGGCACGGGGAGCCAGCCGCCGGGTGTGCACGTGCCCGGCGGCCAGACCCGCCATTACCCGACGCCGACCGAACAGATCCGTGAGGTGGTCCCATGACGCGGCCAGACGACGAGTTCCCCCCACTCGACGTCACTTCGACGCTCAATCTCGGTTCGCTCGACGAAGTGCTGGAGGGGCCGGATACCGATGTGGTGCCGAGCCGGATGTCCGGTTCGTTGCCGCCGGGTATGGCGCTGCTGGTGGTTCGTCGAGGCCCGAATGCGGGTGCCCGGTTCCTGTTGGACCACGATGTGACGACCAGTGGCCGGCACCCGGACAGTGACATTTTCCTTGATGACGTGACGGTGTCGCGTCGGCACGCGGAGTTCCACCGTGATGGTGGGACGTTCACGGTGCGGGACGTGGGCAGCCTCAATGGCACGTACGTCAATCGTGAGCGGGTTGAGGCGGCCACGTTGAGCAATGGTGACGAGGTCCAGATCGGTAAGTTCCGGGTGGTGTTCATCGCCGGTCCGCGCCCGGAGGAGGAGGCCGGCCGGGGGTGAACGAGCCTGCGGCCTCCACGTCACCCGGGGCGGCTCGGTCTGAGCCGCTGATGAGCATCGGCGAGGTGCTTGGGCAGTTGCGGGTGGATTTTCCGGATACCACTATTTCGAAGCTGCGGTTTCTTGAGGCCGAGGGTTTGGTCGAGCCGCAGCGGACGGCGGCGGGTTACCGGAAGTACAGCTGGGACGATGTGGCGCGGTTGCGGTTCGTGTTGACCGCGCAGCGGGACAGGTACCTGCCGTTGCGGGTGATCCGGGAGCAGTTGGCCCAGTGGGATTCGTCTGGTGAGCAGCCGGGGCGGTCGCGGCCGGCGTTGGTGGCGGTTGGTCCTGATGGTGCGGTGCCGGGTCGTGAGGTCGCGGAGCCGGCCGAGTCGTCGCAGGTGCGGCTCGGCCGGGCGGATCTGGTGGCGCGCAGTGGGATCGACGAGTCGACGTTGGTGGAGTTGGAACGGCTCGGTGTGCTGGTGTCGGATCCGCCGGGGTGGTATGACGCGGATGCTCTGATCATCGCGTCGGCGGTGGCGGGGTTGGCGTCGTACGGGTTGGAGCCGCGGCACCTGCGGGGTTATCGGACGGCGGCGGACCGGGAGGTCGGTTTGTTCGCGCAGTTGGTGGCGCCGTTGGCGCGGCAGAGTGATCCGGCGGCGCGGGCGCGGGCGGCGGAGACGGCGCGTGAGTTGGTGGCGTTGTCGGAGCAGTTGCACGCGGCGTTGGTGCGGGTGGGTCTGCGGTCGACGTTGGGTCGGTGACGGGTGCCCGGTGGGTGGCGGCTGAGCGGAAAGATCTCTTCGGGGAAGCGTGCCGTAGGCTTGCCGGGGTAACCCCTTTTCGGCGCGGGCGTGGTGCTGTAGCGCATGGGACGGCCGTGTCGCGGTCCGTGTACCGTGCAGGGAAGGGCGCGGTGCGGCGTAGGTGACAACGACACGGAGGCGGCGGTGCGCGAGCTGAGCGTGGTCGGAGTTCGGGTGGAGCTGCCCAGCAACCAGCCGATCGTCCTGCTCAGGGAGGTCGAGGGGGACCGCTATCTGCCGATCTGGATCGGTGCGGTCGAGGCGACGGCTATCGCTTATGAGCAGCAGGGGGTCAAGCCGGCCCGGCCGTTGACCCACGATCTTCTGCGGGATGTGTTGGCGGCGTTGAAGGCGCCCTTGCAGGCGGTGGAGATCACCGAGCTGAAGGAGAACGTCTTCTACGCGGATCTGTTGATCGGCGATGGGGTGCGGGTGTCGGCGCGGCCGAGCGATTCGATCGCGTTGGCGTTGCGTGTCGGTGCGCCGATTCGTTGTGCGGAGCAGGTCCTCAGTGAGGCGGGGATCGTCATCCCTGACGAGCAGGAGGACGAGGTGGAGAAGTTCCGCGAGTTCCTGGAGCAGGTGCGTCCGGAGGATTTCGCGGGCTGAGGTGTGCCCGGGCTCGGTTGGTGATCTTTCTCGGTGGCTGCGCGGCGTGTCGCGTCGGTTCCTCCGTGGTAACCCCTGGCGGTGGCTATAGGGTTTCCATGTCGAGGGGTGCGCGTCCCGGAAACGATGCGTCGCCACACTGACGGGGAGGTTGTCCGGATGCACGAGCCGCAGGATTCCGATCCGGGTGCAGATTTCGACGGGCCGGGTGCCTCGTCGCCAGGTGTGGCGGCTGAGGGTGACGGTTCGGTCGGCTACCGGGGTGTGACGGCCTGCCATGCGGTGGGCATCAGTTACCGGCAGTTGGATTACTGGGCGCGTACGACGCTTGTGGTGCCGAGCGTCCGTGATGCGTCGGGTTCGGGGACGCAGCGGTTGTACTCGTTCCGGGATCTGGTGGTGTTGAAGGTCGTGAAGCGGTTGTTGGATGCGGGGGTGTCCCTGCAGAACATCCGTAAGGCGATCGAGGCGTTGCGGTCGCGTGGTGTGGAGGATCTGGCGGGGATCACGCTGATCTCTGATGGGACGACGGTGTACGAGTGTCGGTCTCCGGAGGAGGTGGTCGACCTGTTGCAGGGTGGCCAGGGTGTCTTCGGCATCGCGATAGGTGGCGCTTTCAAGGAGATCCAGGGGTCGTTGTCGCATCTGCCGGCGGAGCCGGCGGTGAGTGGCCCGGTGGAGCCGGCGGTGGCGTCGGATCCGGTGGGTGACGAGTTGGCGGCGCGGCGGGCGCGGCGGCGCGCCGGCTGACCGGCCCCACTTTCGGTTTTTTTTCGGTGGTTTCATCGCGACCGTCGGTGACGGTGGCGGGGTTGTGCCGGCCACGATGGTCCTTTGTGGATACGGTGGGTGTCGTTCCGGTGGCCGATTGTGGAGATACCGATCGGTAACGGTGACGCACCGTGTCGTCGTGTTGTCGGGAATCCGATAAGGCGGCGCTGACCGGAGGCGGTCGACACGCTATGGTCCCTCACGGTTCTGGACCCTTCATCCCCGGAAGGAACGACCGTGACGGTTACGGAAGAGACGGCGCCCGCTTCGCACTACGACCGCATTGGTGGTGCCAGCTCGGTCAAGGCCGCGGTTGACCTGTTCTACGAGAAGGTGCTCGCCGACCCGGAGTTGGCCGGTTACTTCGCCAATGTGGACATGGCGGGTCAGCGTCGGCACCTGGCGTTGATGTTGACGGTGGTGCTGGGTGGTCCCAACGAGTACGCCGGTCGTGGGCTGGCGGAGGCGCACCAGCCGTTGAACATTCCGTTGGGGCACTTCGTGAAGGTGGGCGAGTACCTGACGGTGACGTTGACCGAGCTGGGTGTGCCGGCGGACATCCTTGCCGATGTGCAGACAGTGCTGGGGCAGGTGCAGGACCAGGTGGTGGCTGCCGGAGACCGGTCGGGCGCCTGAGCGTGGACGCGGCTCGCCTCAAGCAGAGCTGGTCGGTGGTCGCCGGTCACGGCGACCAGGTGCCGCTCTACTTCTACTCGACGTTGTTCCTCGCCCACCCTGAGACACGGCAGATGTTCCCCACGAACATGGCCGGTCAGCGGGACCGCCTCGTGACCGCGTTGGGTCACATCGTGTCCAACGTGGACCAGGTGGATGGGCTTGTAAGTTTTCTGCAGGATCTCGGCGCGGACCACCGCAAGTTCGCGGTCCGCCCGGAGCACTACCCGGCGGTCGGTGAGGCGCTGGTGGCGACGTTGCAGCACTTCCTCGCCGAGCAGTGGACCGACGAGTTGGCTGCGGACTGGACGGCCGCGTACGGGTTGGTCGCCCAGGTGATGATGGACGCCGCGCAGGCCGCCGAGGCGGTGAATCCGCCGTGGTGGGTGGCGGAGATCGTGGCGCACGAGCGGCGGGCGTTCGACGTGGCGGTGGTGACGGTGCGTCCGCAGTACCTGTTGCCGTTCACGCCGGGTCAGTCGATCGGGGTGTCGCACCCGTCGGTGCGGTCGTGGCGGTACTACTCGCCGGCTAACGCGCCGCGGGCGGACGGCACGTTGGAGTTGCATGTGAGGGCCGCGCCGGGTGGCGCGGTGTCGTCGCGGCTGGTGTACGGGTCGGCGGTGGGTGACCGGATCCATCTGGCGGCGCCGGTGGGGGACCGGTTGGGGTTGTGGTCGGCGGGTTCCAGTGATCTGCTGCTGTTGGTCGCGGGCACCGGCTGGGCGCCGGTGAAGGCGTTGGTGGAGCAGGTGGCCGCGGAGGGCTCCCGGCGGCGGGTGGACCTGTACGTGAGTGCCCGTTCCCGCAGCGAGTTCTACGACAGCGACGCGATCGACAAGTTGGCGTCGTCGTACCCGTGGTTGACGGTGACGTACGTGGTGGGTGCCGACGTGCACCGGCCGGGGGAGTTCGTGCAGGCGGTGGACCGGGCGTTGGCCGACGGTGACTGGCGTTCCCGGCACGTGTTCGTGTGTGGGTCGGACGAGATGGTGTCGTACGCGGTGCGGACGTTGGTTCAGGCGGGTTTCCACGCGGGTCAGGTGCACCACGAGGGCCTGGGTGCGCAGTGGTACGGCCCGGCGTGGCGGACGGCGGTGCAGCAGTCGGCTCCGGGTGACGCTTCGGGAGGTGGGCACAGGTGAGCGCGAGGAGTGAGCTTGCGAGCCCCGCAGTCGCGAACGGAGGGCGGGTCAGGTGAGCGCGAGGAGTGAGCTTGCGAGCCCCGCAGTCGCGAACGGGGGTTTGTACAGGTGAGCGCGACGCCGATCAGTCGGTATGACGGTGTACAGGTTTCCGGCGGTGTGCAGGTGCGGATCACCGCTGATCGGGTTCGGCGGTGGGAGTTCGGTGCCGCGTCGTTCGCTCGGCGTGGTTACGACAACGCTGACGTGGACCGGTTCCGGATGCAGGTCGCTGACGAGTTGGATCTGTTGGCGACGCAGATCGCGACGTTGCGGGCGGAGAACGAGCGGCTCAACGACCGGGTGGAGTTGCACCGGCACGGGGTGATCCCGAGTGCGGGGGCGGCGTCGAAGGTCCCGGCGGCGCGGGAGGTGAATCTCCTGTCGGCGGCGCAGCGGGAAGCGGAGCAGATCATCGCGCAGGCGCACGACTATGCGCGGCGGGTCGCCGAGTACGCCCGGGTGCAGTACGAGAGCTACCTGCATGCTGCCGAGGCGGAGGCGAAGCAGGAGGCGGAACGGGCGGTGGCGGAGTACCGCAGCACCGCCGGGTCGAGTTTCGACGACACGGTCGCGACCCGGGAGGCGTTGCGGATCTTCGGGGAGATGATGGTGTCGCACATGCAGGCGGCGGCGCGGCACCTCGACGACGGTAGTGAGCAGTTGGCGCGCACGATGGACCGGATCGCCGCGGAGACGCCGGGGGCGCCGTTCGTGGGTGGTGTGGTGGGCCAGTCGGCGTTGCCGCGGCACCAGCAGCGCTGATCGTCGCGGGGTGGGGTTCGCTGCGGTGGACCCCACCCGGCGTGTTGGTGGCGGTGGCATAGTCGGAGGGGCCAGGCGGGGTTCGTGACCCACGAGCGGGGTTGACCCGTGGCCCGCCCCTGGGGAAGGTGCGCCGTGTCTGTCTCATCGTCTCCGCCCGGCGGGTCGCCGGACCCGTTGGCCGCGTTGGAGGCGTCGGCGTGGGCTCTGGCGGCTGCTGTCGGCACCATGAGTGATGCCCTGTCGGCTCCGCTCGCCGAGGTCCTCGTGGCGTCCCCGCACCGCAGTGCCGTGTTGGAGGCTGCTGGTCTGCTCTCCTTCGATGGTGGGGTGCCGGTCGCGCACCCGTCGCTGGTGGCCTCCGACGAGCCGACCGGGCGCAGCGCCGTGCAGGCGCGGTTGAGTTCACTGCGGCAGGCGGTCGCCGCGGCGGCGCAGGAGCCGTCCGGGCCGCGCGGGGCCGGGTGGGCGGAGGTGGACGACGAGGTGTTGCTGCATCAGGGGCGTGCGTCGGCGGCGACGGGCCGGGCGTTGGCCACCCGGGTGGTGCCCGAGTTACCGGGGCTGGCGGAGCGTTTGGACTCGGTGGACGCCCGGGTGCTGGATGTGGGCACCGGGGTGGCGGCGTTGGCTGTCGCGTTGGCGCGCGCGTTGCCCCGGGCGTCGGTGGTGGGCATCGACGTGTTGGCGCGCGCGTTGGACCTGGCCCGCGGGGAGTTGGCCGAGGCGGGTGACGTCGCGGACCGGATCAGTCTGCGCCGTCAGGATGTCGCGGAGGTGGCCGAGCCGGGCGGTTACGACCTGGTGTGGTTGCCGGCGCCGTTCATTCCTCAGCAGACGTTGACGGTGGCGTTGCCCCGGCTGGTGCAGGCACTGCGACCCGGTGGGTGGTTGGTCGCGGGCACCAACCCGCCGGCCGAGGATCCGTTGCGGGCGGCCGTCAACAGGTGGAACGCCGTACGCAACGGTGGTAACGCCTTCGACGCGGACCGGATGGCGCAGGTGTTGGCGGGCGCGGGGTTGGGTGGTGTCCGCCGGTTTCCGACAGTGCCGGGTGGGCCGGTGTTGGTCGCCGCGCACCGCCTGGGCGGTTGACGCCGCTTCCCGTCGCCGGCGGGCCGGCGTCAGGTAAGTCGTCACGGCTGACCCCGCCGTTGGCAGTGCGTCAGGTGGTGGCGGCGCGGATGGCCTCGGCGATGGGTGTGGGGCCGTCGACGAGTTCCAGGGTCGTGCCGGTGGTGCGTGGTTCGTCGAGGAGGGCGGCGAGGACGTGGGCGACGTCGGTGCGGCTGATCCCGCCACGGCCGGCGTGGGGGGTGAGGGTGACCCGTCCGGTGGGTGGGTCGTCGGTGAGCCGGCCGGGTCGCAGCACCGTCCACGCCAGGTCGCGGCCGCGCAGGTCGTCCTCGGCGGCGCGTTTGGCCCGCAGGTACGCCGCCCACACGTCGTCGCTGCCGGGAGCGGGTGGGTTGTCCACGCCCATGGAGGAGACGAGCAGGTAGCGGTGCACGCCGGCGCGGGTGGCGGCGTCGGCGAGCAGCGCGGCGGCGGCCCGGTCGACGGTGTCCTTGCGGGCGGCGCCGCTGCCGGGGCCGGCGCCGGCGGCGAAGACCACCGCGTCGGCGTGCGCGAGGTGCGCGGCGAGCTGCGTGACGTCGGTGTGTTCCAGGTCGCAGACGACGGGGGTGGCGCCGGCGGCGAGCAGCGCGGCGGCCTGGTCGGGGTTGCGGATGAGGCCGACGGCGGTGTCGCCGCGATCGACGAGGTGACGCTGCAGTAGCAGGGCGATCTTGCCGTGGCCTCCGGCGATGACGACGCGCATGCGCCCAACCTATCGGGGTGGGCGGCTTGACCTTGACCTTCGGGTAACCCTGAGGGTGGCGGGTGCCGGTCGCCGTGGCCGGCACGAGGAGGGTGTCGACGTGGGGCTGATGACCATCGGGGCGTTCGCCCGGGCGGCGAGGCTGACGCCGAAGGCGTTGCGCCTGTACGACCGGGTGGGGCTGTTGGTGCCGGCGGCGGTCGACCCGGAGTCCGGTTACCGGCTCTACGACGCGGTTCAGGTGCCGGTGGCGCGGCTGGTCGCGCAGCTGCGTCGGCTCGGCATGCCGCTGGCGACGGTCCGGGTCGTGTGTGCTCTGGAGCCCGCGGCGGCGGCTGCGGCGATCGCCGAGTACTGGCGGGAGGTCAGCGCCGACACCGCGGCGCGCGCCCGGCTCGCCACTGTCCTCGTGGACCACCTGTCTGAAGGAGGTACCACCGTGTCTGAGCCGAATTCCCCGGTTGCGCTGCGCGGCGCCGCCGGGTGTGACACCGGGCTGGTGCGCGACAGCAACGAGGACAACGCGTACGCGGGTGAGCGGTTGCTCGTGGTGGCCGACGGTATGCGGGGGCCGGGTGGCGCGGCCGCCAGCGCCGCTGCGGTGGACGCCCTGAAGCCGTTGGGCGTCGCCGACGTGCCGGCCACCGACCTGCTGACGGTGCTGGCCGGTGCGGTTAGCGACGCGGACCGCGCCGTTCAGGGGTTGGCGACCGACGCCGACCAGCCGGTCACCACGGTGACCGCGCTGCTGTTCAGCGGTTCCCGGCTGGCGTTGGTGCACGTCGGTGACACCCGCGCGTACCTGCTGCGCGGTGGTGAGCTGTCCCTGCTCACGCAGGATCACACCTGGGTGCAGGCCCAGGTGGATCAGGGGAGGCTCGACCGGGAGCAGGCGGCGACGCACCCGCAGCGCGCGGTGTTGGTGCGGGCCCTGGGTGGTGGTCGGCAGGTCGAGGCGGACCTGGCGTTGCGTACCGCGTTGCCCGGTGACCGGTATCTGTTGTGCTCCGACGGGCTGTCCGCGGTCGTCGACCGGGCCGACCTGCGTTCGGTGCTGGTGGCTGCTGCCGCGCCGCAGGACACGGTGCGGGAGTTGATCGCTCTGGCGCGGGCCGAGGGTGCACCGGACAACGTCGCGTGCGTCGTGGCCGACGTCGTCGCGGCGTAGCCGTCGGCCTTATCCGGCCGCCGTCGCCGAACCTCGCGCCGGGTGGGTCCGATCACCCGGTGCGGGGTTCGGCGTTAGCGGACGGGTTGAGGCAGCATGGAGAGGTGATGGAGAGTCTCGACGCGTTGGCCTCGCTGGTGGCCGGTGGTCAGGTGGTGGTGCTCAGCGGCGCCGGCCTGTCCACCGAGTCGGGTATTCCGGACTACCGGGGGCCCAGCGGGGTGGCGCGCCGGCACACGCCGATGACGTTCCAGGCGTTCACCCGTGATCCCCTGGCCCGGCGGCGCTACTGGGCGCGCAGTCACCTGGGGTGGCGGTTGATCGCGGGCGCGGCGCCCAACGCCGGGCACCGGGCGGTGGCCGGGCTGCAACACGCGGGGCTTGTCGACACCGTGATCACCCAGAACGTCGACGGTCTGCACGGCGCGGCCGGCAGCACGTCGGTGATCGAGTTGCACGGTCGCCTCGACGAGGTGACCTGCCTGGACTGCGGCAACCTGACTTCCCGGGAGGAGTTGGACCGGCGGCTGCGCGAGGCCAACCCGGACTTCGTGGCCCGCGCCGCCGCCGTCAACCCGGACGGTGATGTTGATCTCCCCGATGAGCAGGTGGCGGCGTTCCGGACGGTGGACTGCGGGATCTGCGGCACCGGGATGTTGAAACCGGACGTGGTGTTCTTCGGTGAGACGGTGCCGCCGCAGCGGGTGGCGCGGTGTTTCGCGGCCGTGGAGCAGGCTCGCGCGGTGCTGGTGCTGGGGTCGTCGTTGACGGTGATGTCGGGGCGTCGTTTCGTGATTCGGGCCGCTAAAAGGGGCATCCCGGTCGTGATCGTCAACCAGGGGCCGACCCGGGGTGACGGCCACGCCACCCTGTGCGTCGACGCCCCGTTGGGTGCGGTGCTGCCGCAGGTGGCCGCGCGGGTCGGCGCCGGGACACCGCTGGGGGTGTGACAGCCGGCCCCAGCCGGCGGCGGGGGTAGGACATCTGCCGGAAACACCAACGCTGGTAGCGTTGGGAACGCCGGTAACACCCACGTGGGAGAGACCGCCCGACAGCACGCAGGGCGGCGCCGAAGGGGCAAATCCTCCCCGGAACCTCTCAGGCAAAAGGACCTCGTGGGCAGGCACTGTGGAGCGCCCCTGCGGGTGCGACAGAGGGGGAGGCCGACACGTCGACCTCGCCCCGGGAGTGCCCCTGATGACCGTAGAGCAGTTCGCCACCCGCCACATCGGTCCCGGCCCCGACGACGAGCGTCGGATGTTGGAGGTCGTCGGGCACGACTCGATCGACGAGCTGATGGACGCCGCGATCCCCGAGGTGATCCGCTGGCACGGCACCCTCGACCTGCCCGACCCGGCCACCGAGGCCGAGACGATCGCCGAGCTGCGGGCCCTCGCGGCGCGCAACACCGTCGCCGTCTCCATGATCGGTCTGGGGTACCACGGCACGCACACCCCGGCGGTGATCCGCCGTAACGTCCTCGAGGACCCAGCCTGGTACACGGCGTACACGCCGTACCAGCCGGAGATCAGCCAGGGCCGCCTGGAGGCGCTGCTGAACTTCCAGACCATGGTCACCGACCTGACCGGGCTGGCCACCGCGAACGCCTCCATGCTCGACGAGGGCACCGCGGCGGCGGAGGCGATGACCCTCGCCCGCCGGGCCTCCAAGACCAAGAGCCCGGTGTACGTCGTCGACGCCGACGCCCTGCCGCAGACCATCGCGGTGATCACCAGCCGGGCCGTGCCGCTCGGCATCGACGTGCGGGTCCTCGACGTCGCGCGCGACGAGTTGCCGGCGGAGTTCTTCGGCCTGCACCTGCAGTACCCGGGGGCGTCGGGTGCGGTGCGCGACCACGCGGGTCTCGTCGAGGCGGCGCACGCCGTGGGTGCCCTGGTGACGGTCGCTGCGGACCTGTTGGCGTTGACGCTGCTGCGCGCCCCCGGGGAGATCGGCGCGGACATCGCCGCCGGCACCACCCAGCGGTTCGGCGTACCCATGGGCTTCGGTGGGCCGCACGCCGGTTACCTGGCGGTGCGCTCGGGCCTGGAGCGGATGCTGCCCGGGCGCCTCGTCGGGGTGTCGCGTGACGCGGCCGGCAACCCGGCCTACCGGTTGGCGTTGCAGACCCGTGAGCAGCACATCCGGCGGGAGAAGGCGACAAGCAACATCTGCACCGCGCAGGTGCTGCTCGCGGTGATGGCCGGCATGTACGCCGTCTACCACGGCCCCGACGGGCTGCGGGACATCGCGTCGCGTACCCATGACATGGCGGCGCGGCTCGCGGCCGGGCTGCGCGCCGGTGGCGTGGACGTCGCGGACGTCGCGTTCTTCGACACCGTCACCGCGTCGGTGCCGGGCCGGGCGGCGTCCGTCGTCGCGGCGGCCGCGCAGCGGGGCGTGAACCTGCGGCTTGTCGACGCCGACCGGGTCGGGGTGTCCTGCGACGAGACGACCACCCTCACGCACCTGACCCAGGTGTGGGAGGCCTTCGGCGTGCCGGCGTTCGACGGCGACGTGGACGCGGCCCTGCCGACCGGCCTGACCCGCAGCACCGACTTCCTCACCCACCCGGTGTTCCGCAGCCACCACTCGGAGACGGCGATGCTGCGCTACCTGCGGCGGCTGTCGGACTTCGACTACGCCCTGGACCGGGGCATGATCCCGCTCGGGTCGTGCACGATGAAGCTGAACGCGACCACCGAGATGGAGCCGGTCAGCTGGGCGGAGTTCGCGAACATCCACCCGTTCGCGCCGGACACGCAGACCGCCGGGTACCGGGAGATGATCGGTCAGCTGGAGTCGTGGCTGGCCGAGGTGACCGGCTACGACGCGGTCAGTGTGCAGCCCAACGCGGGTTCGCAGGGTGAGCTGGCCGGTCTGCTGGCGATCCGCTCCTACCACGCGTCGCGGGGGGAGTCGCACCGCGACGTGTGCCTGATCCCGTCGTCGGCGCACGGCACGAACGCGGCGTCGGCGGTGATGGCCGGCATGCGGGTCGTCGTGGTGGCCTGCGACGACGACGGCAACGTCGACCTCGTCGACCTGGACGCGAAGATCGACAAGCACCGGGACGCGCTCGCCGCGATCATGGTGACGTACCCGTCGACGCACGGCGTGTACGAGACCGGCATCGCGTCGCTGTGCGCGAAGGTCCACGACGCCGGCGGGCAGGTGTACGTCGACGGGGCGAACCTCAACGCCCTGGTCGGGTTCGCGAAGCCGGGCAAGTTCGGGGCGGACGTGTCGCACCTGAACCTGCACAAGACGTTCTGCATCCCGCACGGCGGCGGTGGCCCCGGTGTGGGTCCGGTGGCGGTGCGCGCGCACCTGGCGCCGTTCCTGCCCGGTGACCCGCTGGGCGCGCACGTCGACGCGACGCCGGCGATCTCGGCGGCGAAGTACGGGTCGGCGGGCATCCTGCCGATCCCGTGGGCGTACCTGCGGATGATGGGCGCCGAGGGGCTGACCCGGGCGACAGGTGTGGCGGTCCTCGCCGCGAACTACGTGGCGGCGAAACTGCGGGGGCACTTCCCGGTGCTGTACGCCGGTAACAAGGGCCTGGTGGCGCACGAGTGCATCCTCGACCTGCGGCCGTTGACGAAGGCGACCGGGGTGACGGTGGACGACGTGGCGAAGCGGCTGATCGACTACGGCTTCCACGCGCCGACGATGTCGTTCCCCGTCGCGGGGACGCTGATGGTGGAGCCGACCGAGAGCGAGGACCTGGCCGAGCTGGACCGGTTCTGCGACGCGATGATCGCGATCCGCGCGGAGATCGAGCAGGTCGCCTCGGGGCAGTGGCCGGCGGGGGACAACCCCCTGGCGAACGCGCCGCACACCGCGGCGATGGTCAGCGGTGACGAGTGGTCGCACCCGTACCCGCGCTCGGTGGGCGCGTACCCGGCCGGGGTGGACCGGGCCGGGAAGTACTGGCCTCCGGTGCGGCGCATCGACGGCGCGTACGGCGACCGGAACCTGGTCTGCTCGTGCCCGTCGCCGGAGGCGTTCGAAGACTGAGCTTGGCGACGGGCGTGCCGGGGCGGGCGGTTGCGAGCCGCCCCGGCAGCCGCTGCGACCTGGCGTGGCGTCCCTTACCGGGGGACGCGGCCAGGATCGAAAGGCGGCTAGTCGGTGACGCTGAGTGGTCGGTCAGGCCACGAGAGCGTGGCGGGCGGGGCCGCGGTGCGGTGCGATGCTGCTGCCGTCGGGGAGCAGCTCGCCGGTGTCCTCGAAGACGATGACACCATTGCAGAGCAGGCTCCAGCCCTGCTCACGGAAGCAAGCGAGCACTCGCGCGGCTTCCCGGTCGGTGGCTTCAGCGGAGGGGCAGGTCGGTTGGTGCTGGCACATCGGGTTCTCCGGACTGTGGGGGCACTGTGTCATGGTTCACATGACCAGTGACGCACAGTACCAAGCGAAAGTGTCCAGCATCGAGCAGGTGCCCGTCTGTCGCACCGGAAATCCACCTAACGGATGAGGAAGGTCGGACCATACGGCGTGGAAACGCTCCCACAGGTGGTGCCCGCGTTGATCGACGCGCCGGCGGCCCCGGCCGCGTGCCGAGGCGCCCGCACCGAACGCGCCCGCCTGCACTGGCACCGCGGTGACGGCGGTGACCCCGCCGCGCTCGCCGAGGAGTTCCTCGCCGCGCACGGCCTACCCCTGCACGACCTGTCCCGGCCCACACCCGCGCACCCGCACACCACCACCGGGGTCTGCGGGGCGGCGCTCTACCTGTCCGCCGCCGCCGGGGCGCTGCTGGCCGGCGCGCCCACCGGGGCACCCGAACCCGCGCCGAGGCTGCCCGACCTCGCCGTCGTCGTCTACGAACACGGCCCCACCCCGGCCCCCCGACCCACCGCAGCACGGCCGTGGTGGCTCGGTGAGTGGACCGAGAGCTGGACCCCCCAGCAGCACGCCGCCGCCGTCGACGCGGTCCGCGCCGCCATCGGCCGCGGCGACGTCTACCAGACCAACCTCGTCGGGCACGCCGCCGCCCCCTACAGCGGCGACCCGCTGCCCGCCCTGGCCCGCCTCGGCGCGCTGCCCGGCGCCCGCTACGGCGGCGTCCTCACCGGCGACGGTTGGGCCATCGGCTGCGCCTCCCCGGAAACCCTCGTCGAGGTCACCGACGGGCACCTGATCACCCGACCGATCAAGGGCACCCGCCCGGCCACCGCCACCGGCCGCACCGAACTGCTGACCAGCGCGAAGGAACGCGCCGAACACGTCATGATCGTCGACCTGGAACGCAACGACCTCGCCCGCGTCGCCCGCACCGGCACCGTCACCGTCGACGACCTGTTCACCGTCCGCCGCTGGTGCGACCTGTGGCAGGCCGAGTCGACAGTGCGCGCCGCCGCCGCCGACGGCCTCGGCCTCGCCGACCTGCTGCGCGCCACCTGCCCCGGCGGCTCGGTCACCGGGGCACCGAAACACGCCGCGCTGACCCAGATCAACGCCCTCGAACCCGTCGGCCGGGGCGCCAGCATGGGCGCGCTGGGCTGGGTCGCCCCGGGCCGCGTCGACCTCGGCCTGACCATCCGCACCGCCGCCGCCGACGGCCACCGCCTGCACACCTGGGCCGGCGGCGGCATCACCTGGGACAGCGACCCCGCCGCCGAGGTCGCCGAAGCCGCCGCGAAGGTCACCCCGATCCGCGCCACCCTGGCCGGCCGCTGAACCCGCCGCCGGCGATAAGCTGCCGGTCATGACCATGCGGCCCATCCGGATCATCGGCGACCCCGTCCTGCGCACCGAATGTGAAGCGGTCACCAGCTTCGACGCCGAGCTGCGCGCCCTCGTCACCGACCTGATGGACACCCTGCTCGGCGAGCCCGGCCGCGCCGGCGTCGCCGCGCCACAGATCGGCGTCAGCGCCCAGGTGTTCGTCTACGACGCCGACGGACACCGCGGTCACCTCATCAACCCCACCCTGGAACTGTCCGACGAACTCCAGGACGACGAGGAAGGCTGCCTGTCCATCCCCGGGCTGTACTTCCCGACCGTGCGGGCCCTGCACGCCACCGCCCACGGCGTCGACCAGAACGGCGAGCCGCTCACCATCGCTGGCAGCGGGTTCCTGGCCCGCGCCCTGCAACACGAGACCGACCACCTGGGCGGGCGGCTCTACGTCGACACCCTGCGCGGCGACACCCGCCGCCGCGCCCTGCGCGAGATCCGCGCAGGGCGCTTCGACTCACCCAGCCGCCGCAGCTAGGCCACCCACTGGTCGTGGCCGAGCTTCGCGACCAACGCCGCCACCACCACGAGCAGCACCACCCGGACGAACCCGGAGCCGCGCCGCAACGCCATCCGCGCCCCCAGCACCGCGCCGGCGATGTTGCACACCGCCATGCCCGCGCCCAGCAACCACCACACGTGCCCGGTCACCCCGAACACCACCAGCGCGCCCAGGTTCGTGCCCGCGTTGACGACCTTCGCCATCGCCGAACCGTGCACGAAGTCCGCCCCGACGACAGTCGTGAACGCCAACACCAGGAACGTCCCGGTACCCGGACCGATCAACCCGTCGTAGAGGGCGATGCCCACCCCGGCCACCGCGACCACCACGCCCACCCGCACCGGAGTCCGTCTCCGCGGCGCCGCCACCACCCCCATCCGGGGACGCAGCAACACGAACACCGCCACCGCCACCAACACCACCAGCACGACCGGCCGGTACGCCGACGCCGGCACCGCCCCGGCCAACGCCGCGCCCACCCCCGCACTGAGCACCGCCAACCCGGCCGCCGGCCCCGCCACCCGCCAGTCGACAGTCGTCCGCCGGGCGTACGTCACCGCCGCCGTGGACGTACCGAAGATCGCGGCCAACTTGTTCGTGCCCAGCGCGGTGGCCACCGGCACCCCCGGGGCGGCCACCAGCAACGCCGGCAGCAGCAACAACCCACCACCACCCACCACGGCATCGACCCACCCGGCCATCGCCGCGGCGGCCAGCAGAGTACTCAGCGTCATGGCGTCCACGGGCGGCAATTCTGCCCACCGGGGCGCTCCCCACCGGCACGCGAGTGGCCAGCCTCACCCGCTCACCGCCCCCGCGTACGCCGCAACCACACCCCCAACGCCCCGACCGCCACGAACACCAGCACCGAACACAGCAACACCTTCACCACCCGGCAACCATGCCACGGGGACGTAAGGTGCAGGAGTGCGCCTGGCCACCTTCAACATGCTGCACGGACGATCCCTCACCGACGGGCTCGTCGACCCCGCCCGACTCACCACCGCCATCGGCGCCCTCGACGCCGACGTACTCGCCCTGCAGGAGGTCGACCGCGACCAACACCGCAGCGGCAACCTCGACCTCACCGCCATCGCCGCCCGCGCCCTCGACGCACCGCACCACCGCTTCGCCGCCGCCGTCGTCGGCACCCCCGGCGAACAGTTCCGCCCACTGCGCCACGACGACGACGGCCACGGCGAACCCTGCTACGGCATCGGCCTGATCAGCCGACACCCCGTCCGCAGCTGGCAGGTCACCCGCCTCAAACCGGCACCCGTGCGCTCACCGGTCTACGTGCCCGGCCCCCGCGGCGGCCTCATCCTCCTGCACGACGAACCCCGCGTGGTCCTCGCCGCCGTCCTGGACACCCCACACGGCCCCCTCACCGTCGCCGCGACCCACCTGTCCTTCGTCCCCGGCTGGAACGCCCGCCAACTCCGCCAGACCATCCGCGCCCTACGCGCGCTCCCCGCCCCCCGCGTCCTGCTCGGCGACCTCAACCTGCCCGCCGGCGCGGCCCGCCTCATCTCCGGCTGGCACCCCCTGGGCCGCCGCCCCACCTACCCCTCCGGGCAGCCCCGCGTCCAACTCGACCACATCCTCGCCGACCGGCACGCCCTCGCCGACCTCCCACCGGTACGCGCCGTCACCGCACCACCATCCACCATCTCCGACCACCGCCCCCTGCTGGTCGACCTCGGCTGACAACCCGCCACCCCGAACAACCGCCAGGGTGTGCCACGAATGTCTAAGGTGGGCTCACCGACACCAACGGAGCTGACCGTGAGCGACACGCCAGACACGATCGTCCTCATCCACGGGTTCTGGGTCACCCCCCGAAGCTGGGAGAACTGGGTCACCCACTACCAGGCCAAGGGCTTCCAGGTACTCACCCCCACCTACCCCGGCCTGGACGGCGAGGTCGAGGCGATCAACGCCGACCCCAGCCCCCTGGAGACACTGACCGCGCCGCAGGTCATCGACCACCTCAGCGCGGTGGTGGCCGCGCTGCCCACGCCACCGATCATCATGGGCCACTCCGCCGGCGGGGCGTTCACCCAGGTGCTACTCGACCGGGGGTACGGCGCCAGCGCCGTCGCCCTCAACTCGGCACCCACCGAAGGCGTCAGGAACATCCCGTTCTCACAGCTGCGCTCCACCTTCCCGGTGCTGCGCAACCCCGCCAACCGGCACCGCGCCGTCGGCTTCACCTTCGAACAGTGGAACTACGCCTTCACCAACACCTTCGACGAGCAGGAGGCCCGCGCCCTGTACGAGCGCTACGCCATCCCCGCCGCCGGGGGCATCCTCTGGGACAGCGTCCTGGCCAACCTGCTGCCCGGCCCCCAGGACATCGCCGTCGACTACCACAACGACGGGCGCGCGCCGCTGCTGTTCATCTCCGGCTCCGAGGACCACATCATGCCGCCCAGCGTGCAACGCGCCAACGCCGCGCTCTACCGGGGCGACACCCTCACCGAGGTCACGCTCTACCACGGGTACGCACACCTGCTCCCCGCCCAGCAGGGCTGGCAGCGCATCGCCGACGACGCCCTCGACTGGGCCCTGCGCCACGCCCGCTGACCGGCCTGACACCGCCCCCAACCCCCTCCCTGAAGACCGCGTCGTACAAGGCGCGGCGGGGGAGCGGACCACCGAGCCGCAAGATTCCCTCAAGATCATTGCATCGGCGAACTCCGACGATCATGCTGGTCGATACGCGCCACGATCACCCTCGTCGGAGGCCACATGAGACGCCAGCGACCCACAGCCATCGCCGTGACAACCCTCATCGCCGTCACCCTCACCACCGCGCCCACCCCCGCCAACGCCCACCGCGCCGCCCCACCCGGGCAGGTCACCACCCTCACCGCCCACCAGGCCGACGGATACACCACCCTCGCCTGGCAACCCGTCGACGGCGCCACCGACTACCAGATCGAACGCACCCCCGTCGACGCCACCACCACCCCCACCGGCGCACCCACGATCGTCGGCATCTGGCGACCCAACCGCCAGATCAACCAACAGGCACCCACCTTCGCCGACGCCGGCTACAACCCCGGCGACACCTTCCAATGGCGAGTACGCGCCCGCACCGGCACCACCGAACAGCCCTACTCCGACCCGGTCACCGCCACCACCACCGCACCCTGGGGCAACCCCGACACCCCCGGCGAAGCCCTACGCACCCAATGGGAAACCACCCACGCCGCGCAGTACACAAGCGACACCGACGAGTACGCCTACACCGCCGCCATCGACACCCTCAGCGACCGCGTACGCGTCGTCGAACTCGGCCGCACCGTGCAGAACCGACCCATCAACATGCTCGTCATCGGCCACCCCACCCCACCGGCCACCCCCGCGGCCGTCGCCGCCACCGCACCCGTGGCCATCAACTGCAACGTGCACGGCAACGAACCCGGCGACCGCGAAGCCTGCCTCATCATGGCCCGCCAACTCGCCTTCAGCACCGACCCCCGCATCACCGACCTGCTCAGCCACACCACCGTCCTGATCGTCCCCACCATCAACGGAGACGGCCGCGCCAACAACACCCGCGGCAACTCCACCGGCCAGGACCTCAACCGCGACTACTCCCTGATCCGCCAACCCGAGACCACCGCGTACATCGAGATGGTCCGCGACTACCGACCCGTCGCCGGCTACGACGGCCACGAGTTCGGCAACTCCCGCGCCGGCGACCTGCCGATGCTCCCACCCCGACACCAGAACGTCGCCCAACCCATCTTCGACCAGTCCCAGGACATGATCGAAGGCCACATGTACGCCAAGGGCGCCGAAGCCGGCTGGTGGGCCTGCCCCTACGGCTGCGAAGGCGGCGGCAACGTCGGCCTCAGCGAGGAAACCATCCTGCGCAACACCCTCGGGCTCAAGAACGTCACCAACTCCCTGCTCGAACTGCGCAGCGCCGGCGGCCAGACCCGCCCCGACGAGGGCAACACCGCCAACAACCGACGCCGCAAGACGTACTCCGCCCTGTGGACGTTCCAGCAGTTCCTCGACTACCACCGCGCCGACCGCGCCGACATCCTGAAGGCCCGCAGCGACGCCATCGAAACCCAGGCCGCCAACACCGGCCGGCTCGTCTTCCGCGGCTCCCGCCCCATCCCCGCCCACCCGGCACCCCACCCCGGCGACAGCCCACCACCACTCGACGCGCCCCCCGCCGACCTGATCCTCGACAACCCGCCCTGCGCCTACAAACTCACCGACGCGCAGTACAACGGCGCCCGCACCGACGGACCCGGCGGCGTCGGCACCACCGTCGCCACGCGCATCGCCGCCCACGGCTGGAAGGTCATCACGATCGGCGACGACCACTACGTACCCCTCAACCAACCCGAACGCGGCCTCATCCCGCTGCTCCTCGACGCCACGGCCGTCGAGAAACTGACCGACGGCGAACGCGTCTACCCCACCCTCACCGGCCGCCGCAACGGACCCCTGGCCGTCACCGGCTTCACCTGCGCCGACGACGCCACCATCAACGGCCCGGTCACCGTCCGGGCCGGCGCGGCACTCGTCACCACCGCAACGACCATCGGCGGCCCACTCACCGCCACCGGCGCCGCCGGCGTCCTGCTCGCCGACAGCACCGTCAACGGCCCGGTCCGCATCACCACCACCACCGACGCGATCTCCATCATCGACGCCACCATCGCCGGGCCCGTCGACCTGTCCGCAAACGCCACCGGCACCGACACACCCGTGCTGGCCGGCACCACCATCCGCGGCCCCCTCACCTGCACCGGCAACAACCCCACCCCGCACAACCTCGGCATCGCCAACACCGTCCACGGCCCCCGCACCACCCAGTGCGCAACCCTGTGACAGACACCTGACGAACCGCCCCGCCGGCGGCGCGGGCCCCACGCCCGCGCCGCCGGCACCTCACCAACCCCACACCGTGGAGGCCGCCGTGTCGCACCCCCGCCGACGGACGCTCGGCCTGCTCCTACCCACGCTGCTGCTCACCGCCTGCACGGCCAACCCCGCGGCACCCCGCACCGACACCGCGCCACCGACCACCGCACCCCAGGTCACCGGGCCACTCTGCGCCGCACTGCCCACCGGCACCGACCCCGGCAACCCGAGCTACCTCGCCGGCCAACCCGTCGAGGCGGCGCTGCGCTGGATCCCCACCCTCACCACCTTCGAAGCGGCCCTCCGCACCAGCGGCGTCCTCACCGACCTGCCCGCCGGCACCGGCGTCACCGTCCTGGCGCCCTCCGACGACGCCTTCGCCGCCACGTTCTCCGAGGACAACTGGGACGACCTCATGACCCACCACACCGACCAGCTCCGCACCCTGCTGAAAGCCCACCTCATCACCGGAACCCACCCGATCGCCGACCTCACCACCGCCGGCACCGCCACCACCCTCGACGGCGTCACCGTCACCGTCACCCGCACCGGGCCCACCGCCCGCCTCGCCGACCGCGCCGACACCGTCTGCGCCGACTACCAGGCCACCAACGCCCGCATCCACATCATCAACGCCGTCCTCGGCCCACTACCCGTCACCGCCGACGGCACCGGCCACCGCGCACACTGACCCCACTCACCCCGGCGGCAACAGACCCGCCAACGCCCGGTTGGTCCGGTTGGCCCGCACCGCATCGCGCTGCTGACCGGCCGTCACCTCGATGTACGTCTGCGACGACGCCAACGACGCGTGCCCCAACAACCGCATGATCTCCGCCGCGCTCGCACCGTCCTCCGCCAACCGCGTCGCGAAGGTGTGCCGCAGCGCGTGCAACCGCGCACCACGCGGCACCCGGTCACCGATGCCCGCCCGCCGGTAACACGACTCGACGAGATACTGCAGGCCCCCACGGCGCAACGGCTCACCCCGCCGATCCACCAGAAACGCCGAGTCGGGGCGCACCGACCGGGACCCGAAGCGCCGCACCCGACTGTCCAGGTAGTCCCGCAGCACCCGGTCCAGGTCCGCCTCGATCGGCACCACCCGGGGTCGCCCGCCCTTTCCCGCCACCTCGACCCGCCGCTCACCTGGCCGACCGCCGAGCGAGTCGACCCGCAGCGCCAGCAGCTCCGACAGGCGCAGCCCGGCGCACAGCGCCACCGCCACCACCGCCACGTCCCGCTCTGGCCACGGGTCACGCTGCCGCCCGTCGTCCCGCGCGACGGACGCGAGCAGCACCTCGGGGGTGTCCGCGCCGCGCAGCGGCTTCGGCTGGGGGAGTAGCGCCCGAGGCCGACCGACCGCCGGCATCGGGTTGCCCGCCACGAACCCGTCAGCAACCAGGAACGTGAAGAAACTGTTCCAGGTGGACCAGGCCCGGTGCACCGACGCGGGAGCCCGGGGAGCGGCGAACCGGGCGAAGGCCGCCCGCATCACCCGGGGGGAGAGGTCGGTGATCGACAACGTGGCCAGGGGGAGGGGAGGGGCCTCACCGACCAGGGCCGCGACCGCGAGCAGATCCCTGCGGTACGCGGCCAGCGTGTGCGGGGAGGGCTTACGGGTCGCCCGCGCGGTCAGGAACTCCTCGATCAGCACTGTGAGCGATTCGTCCTGTTTGTCATGCATAAGGGATATTATGCAGCATTCTCGCGTTCCCCGGAAGGGGACCGGCAGAGGGGGAGAAGATGCCAGAACCCCGGCGATACGTCCTCACAGGAGCGCCCGGCGCCGGCAAGACAACAACCATCGAGGCCCTGCACCGCAGGGGACACCCCACCGTCCGAGAAGCCGCCACCGACCTCATCGCCGAAAGGCAGGCACAGGGGTACGCGGAACCGTGGCACCACAACGACTTCGTCGACACCGTCGCCACGCTGCAACACCACCGGCAGATCGGAACCGACGCCGGTCAGCCGGTCCAGTTCTACGACCGCTCGCCACTGTGCACCCTGGCACTGGCCCGTCACCTGGGCAGACCGATCGGCCCGGCGCTCACCGCCGAGGTGGACCGGATCATGCGCGAGCACACCTACCAACGTCTGGTGTTCCTGATCAGCCCACTGGGTTTCATTCGACACACCGCAGCGCGCCGGATCAGCTACGCCGACGCGCGGGCCTTCGCCCGCCTGCACCAGGAGGTGTACGAGGAGCACGGGCACCACCTCGTCGCCATACCGGCCGGACCGGTGCGGACACGGGTGGCCCTGATCGAGAAACACGTATCGTGCGGAACATGACGCCGCCCGCTGCCACCTGCCCCGAGTGTGGCCGACCCGGCGCACCCAGCGTGTACCGGGATTCGGGCGATCTCGTGGAACGGGTCTGTCCCGAGGGGCACCGCTGGCGGGCGACCGACCGATCCGGGTGGTCCCCGTCGGCGACACCCGGATCGGTCGCCGCACCCCACGACACCACGATCCGGAACGGCCCGGCCCGGGTCGACAGGGACGGGCGGCGCTGGCGGGTCGGCACGGCCAACGACGTCGCCTGGCTCGCCGGGCGTACCACGCAGGGCTTCTCGGTCACCGCCGCCATCCCGCCGGTGTTCGAGGCGTACGGCACGTTCCACCCGCCCGCCGACGTGGACCTCGACGCCCACGAACACGCCGTGATCGACGAACTGGCGGGGTGCACGCCCGATCAGCCCTGGTGGCTGGGTTTCCTCGAGACCGGTGCCCACGACGTGGTCTTCCCGCACGCCCGGCGGGTGTCGCTCTACTGGGGCTGGTCGTACGTGTTGGTCGAGGCCGGGCCGGAACAGGCCCTCACCTGGCGGACCGGTCACATGCGCGGCGACGGAGCGCTGCCCGACCTGTTCTTCCCGGCGGACCGTTCCTGGCTTGTCTCCGCCCTGTGGGACGACACCTGGACCGACATCGGCGCCAGCGCCACCGTTCTCACGGCCCTGCACCGCAACCCGCTTGTCAACGCGCGTCTCGTGGGGCCGGACGAGGACGCGTGTCCGCCGGGCCTGACGCGCGACTGACCCCTGTCGGCTCACCGCGCGAGGGGACCCTCCGATAAGGTCGACTTTACATAATGTGCATTATCGAATCGGTCGAGGAACGGCTGGACAGGGGACAGCCATGAATCTCTGTACGACGTAGCTTCATCAATGGTCGCTGTCTCGACACCCGGAGCCGGCGTTCCCAGTCAGACCTCACAGCAGACCAGGAGGACACGCGGCGTGGGGATGGTCGAGACAGCGTTGCTGCGCCTAGCCGGTTCAGTGGTGACACCGGCGGTGAAACGGTGGCTGGGCCGCCGCCGGGAAGAGCGAGAACGTGAGACGCCGCTCGTCGAGCTGATCGGCTCGGGAATCACCGACGACCTCGGCCTGCGCCGGGCGGGCCGGCGGTTGGACGACATCGTCGACACCGTCTACGAACGCCTGCAACCACTGGTTCGCCGCCGGGAGCCGGCGCTCCCCGACAACGAGATCGCCGCCGCGCTGAACGCGGTGGCCGACACGTTGCGCGACGCGGACCTGTCCGACGCCGCGGTGTTCGCCGACGACGTCGACCCCGCGCTGATGGCCACCCGACTGCGTCGGCAACTGCCCGACGTTTCCGCGCGGGCGGGCCTGAGCGAGGCGGCAACCCACCTGTACGGCAGGGTCCTCGACGAATGCTGCACCTGTCTGACCCAGTTGGTTGTGCAACTCCCCCCGTTCCAGGGCCGCGCCACTGTGCAGACCTTGGAACGGCTGTCCGCAGTGGCCGACAGTCTTACCGAGGTCCTGGCCCGGCTACCGGTTACCAGCTTGGACGCCCCGACCGGAACCAGTCACGACGCCCAGTTCCAGACCCGGTACCTGGCCCATCTGCTCACCGTGCTGGATCATCTGGAACTGTTCGGCGTCGACGTGCACCGCTACCGGCTGCGTACCCCGCTGAGCATCGCGTACATCAGCCTGGCCGTCACCGGCGGCACCACCCGTAGCCTGCGCCGCGGAGGGTTCCGCTGGGATCCCGGCCTGCTGCGCTCGGACGGCGGTGGTGACAGCGCTTCGGTGCGGGCCGAGCAGGCCCTTGGCGATGCGGCGCGGGTCCTGCTGCGTGGTGACGCCGGCTCCGGCAAGACCACTCTGATGCAGTGGATCGCGGTCACCGCGGCCCGACAGGGATTCACCGGGGAACTCGCCAGCTGGAACGGGCGTACCCCGTTCCTGATCCGGCTGCGTGACCACGTCGCCCAGCCGTTGCCTCCCCCGGAACGGTTCCTCGACCTGATCGCCGCCACGATCGCCGGGCTGATGCCTCCCGGCTGGGTGCATCGCCAACTCGGCCTTGGGGCGATCCTGTTGGTCGACGGCGTCGACGAGGTGCCCGAGGGCCAGCGGCGGACGGTCCGCGACTGGCTGCACGGGATCCTGTCGGCCTACCCCGACCTGCGGGTCGTGGTCACCTCCCGGCCGGCTGCGGCGTCGGCCCGCTGGCTGGACACCGAAGGGTTCACCTCGGTGTTTCTGGAGCGGATGGGGCCGGCCGACGTCAAGGCGCTGATCCGGCACTGGCACGAAGCCGTCCGGCGCGCCGCCGACCTGCCCTGCGAACCCCATCTGCTGCCCGGCTACGAACAGCGGCTGCTCGCCCAACTCGACGGCAGCGCCCACCTGCAGAACCTCGCCGGCAGCCCGCTGCTCTGCGCGATGCTGTGCGCGCTCAACCTGGACCGGGACAGCAACCTGCCCCGCAACCGGATGGACATCTACCAGGCCGCCATCGACATGCTGCTGCATCGCCGCGACTCCCAGCGCGGCGTCCCCACCGCACTGCCGGAACTGACCAGCCGCGACCAGGCGCAGCTCTTGCAGGAGGTCGCCTGGTGGATGACCCAGAACAGCCGCACCGAACTCACCCGCGCCGAAGCGACACAGCGCTTCGACCACCGGCTGGCTGGGATCCGGCACATCACTGCCCCCGTCGCCGCCGTCCTCGACCACATGATCCAACGCAGCGGCGTGCTGCGTGAGCCGGTGCCCGACCGCATCGATTTCGTCCACCGCACCTTTCAGGAATACCTGGCTGCCCGGGAGGCCGCCGACCAGGGACACACTGGTGCCCTCCTTGAGCACGCCCATCTCGACACCTGGCGCGAGACCATCATTCTGGCCGCCGGTCACGCCAACGCGCCGGTCCGCAGGCAGCTCCTCGCCGGCTTGCTCACGCTCGCCGACGAGCGACCGAAGCAGGCCCGCAGGTTGCGGCTGCTCGCCGCGGCGTGCCTGGAGACCGCGCCAGCGGTCGAGCCGGAAGTCCTCGGTCGGATCCGTTCCCACCTGCGCGAGCTGCTGCCCCGGTCCGTCGCCGAGGCCCGGTCCCTGGCGGCCGTCGGAGAACCGCTGCTCGCCGAACTGCCGGCGGATCTCAGCACGTTGAGTGAGGCCCAGGCCGCCGCCACGGTGAGGGCTGTGGCGCTGGTCAATGGCCCCGATGCGCTCGCCACCCTCGCCCGCTACGGCACCGACCCGCGCCCTCGTGTCCAGCAGCAGCTCATCACGGCGTGGGAGTATTTCGACCCCATCGACTATGCCGACCGGGTCCTTGCTGACGCACCTCTTGAGGGTGGCGAGGTGACGATCCGCAGCGCAGCCCTGCTCCCTGCGCTGCCCCGGCTACGTCACCTCGCCAAGACGGTCATCCGCAGCGACCAGAAGTTGGACCTGGCCCAACTGTCGGACGTGCCGCATCTGACCGGCGTTAATCTGATGGCTAAGGGGTTCGATGGCGACCTTGCGTATCTGGCCAAGAACCGCGAGCTGTCCCATATTTGGCTCGACGCCAATCAGCGACGGGTGAACCTTCACGCGCTGCAGAGTATGTCCAACCTTGCCCACCTGTTCTTTTGGGGCCTTGCACCCGACCAAGACCTCACCGCTGTCACCGAGATGAAGCAGCTCGAATGGCTCACCCTGAATGGAGTAGAGGTCCGTGAAAATCTCGTCGCTAAGCTTGGGGCGCTGAAATACTTGCATGTCAGCCCAGTCTTATCATGGAATCCGAGCATGCTCGATCCTCTGCAGAACCTGACGCAGTTGGCACTTTGGGGAAGCGGAGGGCCCGCCGGGGGGATCCACGCGCTGGCGGAAAAGATTCGCCAACTGAATCAGGTCACGTACCTGGCGTTAGGCAACTGCACGTGGCTGACTGACTTGGCCCCACTAGCCTCGATCGACACGCTGAGCGAGCTTGCGATTGAAGGGACGTCCGTCACCGACCTGGGCCCTCTGGCCGAGCTACCCCACCTTAGTTGGCTGGATATCGGCAACGAACACGTGATCGATCTCACTCCGCTTGTCGGACTGGCGAAGCTCAAGGATCTTTGGATCATGAAGTCGGCGCCAGGTATCGACTTGAGTCCATTGAGTGGAAAGCGCATGACCGTACACCTCGCGCGAAGTGTCAAGCTTGCCGACATCCCGCGCCCGGAATGTGTACGCATCAAACGCTTCTAACACACCGCGTTCGTTCGAGCTTCATGGCGAGGCTCTTGCCTTCGCTGCGGCTCTGCGACGAAGGCTCTCGACGGAGCTGGCAGTCATGCGAGCGGCGCCTTAACGATTGCAATAGTGCCGCACGATCGTACTGCGGGTAGTGCTCGGCCCGGCCATCACGCAGCGTGTGCGGTCGGCCAACAGAACCGGCCGACGCGGCTGGTGCCCCCAGAACAGCGGGCAGGGGTACGGGTCAGAGCCAGGGCACCTGCGGGGACGGGTAGAAGTCGACCTCTTGCAGTCGCCAGCGGGGTGCCTGCTCCCCCAGCCGGGTGCGGAAGGACTCCCAGTTGTGGCTGGCGGTCGTGGACCAGCCGAGTTCGGCGATGGCGGGCAGGCGTGGGAAGGCCATGTGTTCGATGTCGTCGAGGGTGCGCAGCGTCTCGGACCACAGTGGGGCTTCGACGCCGAGGATGGCGTCCTCGCCGATGCCGGTGACCCGGGTGGCGGGGTCCCAGCCGTAGGCGTCGGACACCTCGATCAGGCCGGCCCAGCGTAGGCCGAGGCGGGTGTTGGCGTCGTACTTCATGTCGAGGTAGGCCTTGTTCGCCGGTGACATGACGACTTTGGTGCCGCGGGCGGCGGCCGCGACGAGGCTGGCGTTCGTGGTGCCGGTGCCCCAGAACTGGGCGACGTGCTCGGTGGTGGTGTCGGCCTGGGTGATCTCGTTCCAGCCGTAGGCGCGTTTGCCGTACTTCGCGACCAGGGGTAGGACGCGGTTCATGAAGGTGCGGTAGTCCTCGTCGGTGGTGGCGTGGGCTTCGTCGCCGCCGATGTGCAGGAATGGTCCGGGTGTGATGGCGGCGAGTTCGCGGATGACGTCCTCGACGAAGCGGTAGGTGAGTTCGTCGTTGATGCAGAGGGAGCTGTAGCCGACGGTGATGTCGGTGCGTGGGGGTGGTGCGACGCCGTCGCAGTTGAGTTCGGGGTACGTCGACTGGGCGGCGTTGGTGTGGCCGGGCATGTCGATCTCGGGGATGATCGTGATCTGTCGGGCGGCGGCGTAGGCGACGACTGCCTGGTAGTCGGCCTTGGTGAGGTATCCGGGGCCGACGCCGTCGACTCCGGTGCCGGGTCCTCCGCCGACGGTGGTGAGGCGGGGCCAGGAGTCGATCTGGATGCGCCAGCCCTGGTCGTCGGTGAGGTGCAGGTGTAGGTAGTTGATTTTGTACTGGCTGAGCAGGTCCACGTAGGCGGTGATCTCGTCGACGGTGTGGAAGTGCCGGGCGAGGTCGAGCATCGCGCCGCGGTAGGCGAAGCGCGGGTAGTCGACGATGCGTCCGCCGGGGACGGTCCAGGTGGTCCGCTGCCGGTTGGGTGCCTCGATCTCGGCGGGGAGGAGTTGGCGCAGGGTCTGGGTGCCGGCGAACAGTCCGGCGGGGGTGTTGGCCCGGATCGTCACGCCGCGGCGGGTGACGTCGAGTTGGTAGCCCTGTTGGCCGATGCGGTTGTCGGCGCCGCCGATGAGTAGGGCGATCTCGGGTAGCGGGGTGGAGCGTGCGGGGACGACGGGCAGGGGGTGGCCGGTGGCGGGGCGCAGTGTGGTGGCGAGTTGGTTGCCGATGTGCCGGGCGGCGGTTGAGCCTGGGGTGGTGCGGATGACGGTCAGGGGGGTGATCCGGAACGCGTTGTGCGTGTCGGGTCGGGTTTCGACGGGTGCGGGGATGACGTCGGTGAGGTGCCGGGTTGGTGTGGTGGGTGCGGCGGTGGCGGGGGTTGCCGTGGCGGGCAGGGTGAGTGGTAGGGCGAGTGCGGCTATGGCGAGTAGCCGTGTGGTGGGGTGTCGGCGGCGCACGGTACCTCCAGGCCTCGTCATGATCGACGCTTGTCGATCTGATTCGCAGGTTACCGGCGCCCTGCCCGTACTGTAAACCTTCCTTAAGGTAAGGGCGTGTCGAGGCGGCGTTGTCGCCGACCTCACGTGTGTCGCTCGCGGGGAATGGCGGAGCAGGTCGTGCCGTTCTCCGTTCGGAAGATCAGATCCAGATGATCGAATGGAAGTGCCATGCACATGCGGTCAGACGCGGTAGTGCTGTTCGGCGTCACGGGAGACCTCGTCTCGAAGAAGCTGTTTCCGGCGCTGTACGAGTTGACGCGGCGCGACCGTCTCGACGTCCCGGTGATCGGTGTGGCCCGCACTGCCTGGGATGACCAGCAACTGGTCACCATGGCGCGCAAGTCGGTCACCGAGGCGCACGACGCGGTCGACGACGAGACCTTCGATCGGCTGGCGGACAACCTGTCGATGATCTCCGGCAACTACGCGGACCCGACGACGTACCAGCGGCTTGCCGAGCGGCTGCGCGACGCCGAACGGCCGGTCTTCTATCTGGCGATCCCTCCGGCGGTGTTCGGCTCCGTCGTGGAGGGCCTGGCGGCCGTGGGTCTGGCCGACCGGGGTCGGGTGATCGTGGAGAAGCCGTTCGGGCGTGACCTGGAGTCTTCCCGTGAGCTGGACCGCACGCTCGGCGCGGCCTTCGCGCCGGAGCGCGTGTTCCGCATCGACCACTACCTCGGCAAGGAGGCCGTCGAGGGTCTCTACGCCTTCCGGTTCGCCAACCGGTTGTTCGAGCCGCTGTGGAACAACGAGCACGTCGACAACATCCAGGTGACCCTCGCCGAGGGTTTCGGCACGCAGGGCCGCGCCGGGTTCTACGACACGGTGGGCGCGACCCGCGACGTGCTGCAGAACCACATCCTGCAGGTCGTCGCGCTCCTGGCGATGGAGGCGCCGGCCAGCGAGGACACCGCGGCGTTCCGGGAGGCGGAGGCCGCGGTGCTGCGGCAGGTCGCGCCGCTGTCGCCGGAGTCCACCGTCCGCGGGCAGTACGCTGGCTACCGCGACGAGCCGGGCGTGGCGGCGGGCTCGAACACGGAGACGTTCGTGGCGACCCGGTTGACCGTCGACTCCCCCCGCTGGGCGGGTGTGCCGTTCTACCTGCGGACCGGTAAGTCCCTGCCGGGCACGGCGACCGAGGTGGTGGTCGAGTTCAAGCAGCCGCGGCGTGCGTTGATCCCGGCCGAGCGGGGCACCGCGACCGCCGCGAACCTGCTGCGGTTCCGCCTGGGGCGTGGTGACGGCATCACCCTGTCGATCCAGGCGAAGAGCCCTGGTGCCGAGGTGGCGAGCCGTCCGGTGGACCTGTCGGTCGACTTCGGGGCCGCGCTGGGGCGCCGGCAGGAGGCGTACGAGCGGTTGCTCGACGATGCGATGGACGGGCAGCACCTGCGTTTCGCGCGGGCCGAGACGATCGAGCAGGAGTGGCGCATCGTCGAGCCGATCCTTGATCTGCCGGCGGCGGTGCAGTCGTACGAGAAGGGCAGTTGGGGTCCGGCGGACGCCGACGCGTTGGCCGGCGGGTGGCACACCCCGGACCTGCGCTAGCGGGCCAGACCCGCGTGATCGACTCGGTCGCGTCCCTCGTCTTCGGGGCGCGGGGTCGATCACGGCGGGCTGAGTGACCGCTCAGCTCAGCGGAGCGACCGTCCGGCGCTGGTGAGGTTTGCCGTTTACGAGTGGTGTGGGCACGTTGTCTGCGACGTTTCTCGTCCTCGTCGGAGAGGAAGCAGCGCATGCTTTCCGCACTCGATCGTCGGCACACCGTCGCGCCACCCGGCTACAGCCGGTGGCTCATCCCCCCGGCGGCGTTGGCCATCCACCTCTGCATCGGTCAGGTCTATGCGACAAGTGTCTACAAGAACTCCCTGATCGCCCACTTCGACACCAGTCAGACAGCGATCGGGGTGATCTTCAGCATCGCGATCGTGATGCTCGGGTTGTCCGCCGCGGTGGCCGGGACCTGGGTGGAGGCGAACGGGCCGCGCAAGGCCATGTTCGTGTCGGCCTGTTTCTGGGCGGCGGGTTTCCTGGTGGGCTCGCTGGGCATCGCCACGAAGCAGCTGTGGCTGCTGTATCTGGGGTACGGGTTGCTCGGCGGCATCGGGCTGGGCATCGGGTACATCTCCCCCGTCTCCACGTTGATCAAGTGGTTCCCGGACCGGCCGGGGCTGGCCACCGGGTTGGCGATCATGGGGTTCGGTGGTGGGGCGATGGTCGCCTCTCCCCTGTCGCGGCAGCTGTTGTCGTTCTACGACGCGGGCTACGACCCGGCCAACGCCGGGTCGACGGCGTCGGGCAACGCCCTGGTGTGGCTGTTCGTGACGCTGGGCCTGGGCTACTTCGTGATCATGATGTTCGGGGTGGCGAACGTGCGGGTGCCGGCGCAGGACTGGCGGCCGGCCGGCTTCGACCCGGCAAGCGTGGCCGCGAAGCCGCTTGTCACCACGGCGAACGTGTCGGCGGCCAACGCGGTGAAGACCCGCTCGTTCTGGCTGCTGTGGGTGGTGCTGTTCTGCAACGTGACCGCCGGCATCGGCATCCTGGAACAGGCCAGCCCGATGATCCAGGACTTCTTCCGCGACAACGGCACCTCGGCGGTGACCGTCGCGGCGGCCGGCGGGTTCGTGGGTCTGCTGTCGCTGTTCAACATGGCCGGGCGGTTCGTGTGGTCGTCCACCTCGGACGTCATCGGCCGCAAACCGATCTACCTGGTGTATCTGGGTGTCGGCATGGTGCTGTACGCGTTGCTGGCGCTGGTCGGGCAGACCTCGACGGCCCTGTTCGTGCTCCTGGCCTGCGTGATCCTGTCGTTCTACGGCGGCGGGTTCGCGACGGTGCCGGCGTACCTGCGGGACCTGTTCGGCACCTTCCAGGTCGGCGCGATCCACGGTCGGCTGCTGACCGCCTGGTCGGCGGCGGGCATCGCGGGTCCGTTGATCGTCAACGGGTTCCTCGACGCGCAGGGTGAGCCGGGCTCGCTGACCGCCGCGGCGTACCGCCCGGCGCTGTTCACGATGGTGGGTGTGCTGGCGGTGGGCTTCGTGGCGAACCTGCTGGTGCGGCCGGTGCCGCAGCGCTACCACGAACCAGCGGCGGAACAGACCGTGGAACAGACCGTGGACGAGGACACGACGGCGCAGAGGAGTGGCACGCGATGAGTGAGGACAGCCGTTCCGGGCAGCAGGCCCGGTTGTGGATCTCCTGGTTGGTGGTGGCGGCGCTGCTCGGCTACGGGGTGGCGCAGACGGTCATCACGGCGGCGAAGCTGTTCACCCACTGAGAGTGTGAGCCGGGGCGCGCGGCGCGCCCCGGCTCACAGACCGCCGGAGACACGTAGCACGGTGCCGGTGGCGTAGGAGGCGTCCGGGCCGAGCAGCCAGGCGATGGCGGCGGCGATCTCGTCGGGTTCGCCGGCGCGACCCAGCGGGATGCGGCCGACGGCGGAGTCGGCGCGGTCGGGCACCCCGGAGTCGGCGTGGATGTCGGTGCGCACGATGCCGGGGGCGACGGCGTTGACCCGGATGCCCTTGCCGGCGAGTTCCTTGGCCAGGCCGACGGTGAGGGTGTCGGTGGCGGCCTTCACGGCGGCGTAGTGCACGTACTCCCCCGGGCTGCCGAGGGTCGCGGCCGCCGACGAGACGTTGACGATCGCCCCGCCGTCGGTGAGCCGCCGGGCGGCCTGCTGGGCGCAGAGGACGTAGCCGACGAGGTTGACGTCGACGACCCGGCGCAGGTCCTCGACGCGCAGCTCGGTGAAGGGCCCGATGAGGCTGGTGACGCCGGCGTTGTTGACCAGCCCGGTGAGCGGGCCGAGCTGGGCGGCGGCGTCGAACAGGTCGCGTACCTGCTCGGGGTCGGTGGTGTCGGCGCGTACCGCGATGGCCTGTGCGCCGGCGGCCCGCAGGTCGGCCAGGACGCCGGTGGCGGCGGCCTCGTCGCGGCGGTAGCACAGGGCGACGTGGTGACCGGAGGCGGCGAGCCGGCGGGCGGTGGCGGCGCCGATGCCCCGGCCGCCGCCGGTGATGACGGTGACGGGTGCCACGGTGCCTCCCAGATTCTGCGCAAGGGCCCTGTCGACGCTACCGTGACCGGCGCCGGTCGGTCGTCGAGAGGAGGGTCACATGCAGCGGGCGTTGGTGCTCGGCGGTGGCGGGGTGACCGGGGTGGCCTGGGAGTTGGGGTTGCTGGCCGGGTTGGTCGAGCGGGGCGTCGCGGTCACCGAGGCGGACCTGGTCGTGGGCACGTCGGCGGGCTCGGTCGTCGGCGCGCGGGTGTGCTCCGGGTTGCCCGTCGAGCGGCTCTACGCCGAGCAGGTGGCGCCGCCGTCGAGTGAGCGGGCGGCACGGTTGGGTTTCGTGGCGCTGGCGCGGCTGGTCTGGGCCGGTGGTCGTACCCGCGACGCGGTGCGGTCACGGGCGCGGATCGGGGCGATGGCGGTGGCGGCGCGTACCCAGTCGGAAGCGTCGCGACGGGCGGTGATCGAGGCCGGTCTGCCGGGCCGGGAGTGGCCGGCGCGGCGGCTGCTGGTCACGGCGGTGGATGCGGCGTCCGGGGAGTTCGTGGTGTTCGACAGCGACAGCGGGGTGTCCCTGGTGGACGCGGTGGGCGCGAGTTGCGCGGTGCCCGGGGTGTGGCCGCCGGTGACGATCGGCGCGCGCCGTTTCGTCGACGGTGGGATGCGCTCGACGGTGAACGCCGACCTGGCGGCGGGCGCGCGCCAGGTGCTGGTGCTCGCGCCGACGTCGGCGGCGTTCGGGCCGATGCCGCGGCTGTCGGCGCAGGTGCAGGCGTTGCGGGAGGCCGGGTCGCGGGTGGTGGTGGTGACACCGGACGCGGCGGCGCGCACGGCGATCGGCCGTAACGTGCTGGACCCGGCGCGGCGGGCGGGTGCGGCCCGAGCCGGGCGGGCCCAGGCCGATGGGGTGGCCGACGAGGTGGCGGCGCTCTGGGCGTGATCCCTTACGCTCACCGCGCGGTCGATTCGACGACGGAGGTGCGCGGTGGCGGGTGTGGGTGTCGGTGACGTGGTGCAGGACTTCGAGCTGCCGGATGAGACGGGCACACCGCGGCGGCTGTCGGAGTTCCTGGCGGCCGGGCCGGTGGTGCTGTTCTTCTACCCGGCGGCGATGACCCGTGGGTGCACCGCGGAGAGCTGCCACTTCCGTGACCTCGCGGCGGAGTTCACGGCGCTTGGCGCGTCGCGGGTGGGCATCAGCCGGGACCCGGTGGCGAAGCAGGCCGAGTTCTCCAAGCTGCACGGCTTCGACTATCCGCTGCTGTCGGACGCCGACGGCGTGGTGGCGCAGCAGTTCGGGGTCAAGCGGCGGGTGCCGTTGGGGCCGTTGAGCATGAAGCGGATGACCTTTGTGATCGGTGTCGACCGGCGGGTCGTCGAGGTGATTCACAGCGAGGTCAGCATGAACGACCACGCGGACCGGGCGCTGCGGGCCCTGGGCGGCTGAGGGTGGTGTCGCAGCGGGCTGGTATCAAGACAGCAATCAAACAGGTGTACGGAAGAGGGTTGTGATGGATGCCGGCCAGGGTTTGTCCACTAGCGAGGTGCAGAGCATCCGGGAGTCGTTGGCGGCCGGGCGTAAACCGCGGGTGGTGTTCACCGCGTCGGCGGGGCAGATCGCCGGTCAGGTCGGTCAGGTGGTCGAGCTGACCGACCCCGAGGTGTCCGACGAGTTCGTGGTGGTGCGCTTCGGTCGCGACGAGCTGCCGTTCTCCCCCGCCGATCTGGCCGTGGCGCCCAAGGGTGTCACCCGTCGGGTGGCGGAGCCGAAGCCGGAGCCCGAGCCGGAGCCGCCCGCGGCGCCCGAGCCGCAGTTCGTGTTGGACACGCCGCGGGTGCCCGCGCAGCGACAGGAGGAGCCGAAGGTGGAGCAGACGGAGAAGCCGCCGGCGCGGCGGGCGGTCAAGGCCGTCAAGCCCAAGGGCCCCGCGGGCCTCACCGTGACCCTGGCGTACGCCGACGGTGAGTGGACCGTCGCGGCGCAGCAGGGCACCAAGGCCCTGGCGAAGCCGTACGTGGTGAAGCCGGCGGAGGCGTTGAAGATGGTGGCGCTCGTCGACGTGCCGGGGGTGCAGGAGGCGGTGGAGCAGATCCTCGGCACCGAGCGTGCCGAGGCGGAGCAGCAGGCCGAGAAGCTGCGCGCCGAGCTGGCCGAGATCGAGGCTCGGCTGGCGGAGCTGCGCGAGGCCCGCTGAGGCGGGGTGTGGGGTTGCCGCAGGCGGGTCAGTCCCGCCTGCGGTGGTGTTCCAGCAGTCGGGTGAGCAGTCGCGTCAGCTGCTCGCGCTCGGTGGTGGACAGTGGGGCGAGCAGGTCGGCCTGGACGCGGTCGACGGTCGCGCCCATCGCGCGGGCCTCGTCGACGCCGGCGTCGGTGACGCTGATGACGTTGCGGCGGCGGTCGGCCGGGTCGGGGGCGCGCACCACGAGCCCTCGGCCGGCCAGGTCGTTGATGGCGGCCACCACGTCGCTGCGGTCGATGCCGCAGCGTCGGCCGAGGTCGGCCTGGCTGGCCGGGCCGGCCTCGGCCAGGGTGGCGAGCAGCCGGTAGTGGTAGCCGCGCAGGTCGTGCGCGGCGAAACCCTCGCTGATCAGGCGGGCGGCGTGGCTGGCGCTCTGACCCAGCAGCCAGCTCGGGGTGGTGCTGAGCCCGGTGGGTGACTGCGGGGCCGCGTGATCCATGGGCGGAAGACTACCAGTAATCGTTGGCGCAACCCACGATCGACTGTTACGTTGGTTCTGCCAACGTTGGTTGCTCCAACGTTTCGAAGGAGGCGTCATGTCCACCGTCCCCACCCTCAACGGCCAGGTCATCGGCCAGGCCCACTACGCCACCCGGGCCCTGCTCGAACGGGCCGTCGCTCCCCTGGGCGTCGCGTTCCACCAGGTGCTCGCCCTCAACGTCCTCGCCAACGGCCCGGTCGACCGCGCCCACCTCATCCAGCGGGTCACCAGCACCCTCAAGGTCGACGAGCCGGAGGTACAGCGGGTGCTCACCTCCCTGGTCGACGCGAACCTCGCCCAGGTCGACGCCGACGCGCCACGGCTGCGACTCACCGACGCCGGTCGTGCCATGCAGACCCGCATCGCCAACGCCGTCGCCGGCATCACCGCCCGCCTCTACGCGGACATCCCGACCGACGAGGCGTACGCCGCCGCCCGGGCGCTCACCCTGGTCACCCAGCGGGCGAACGCCGAACTGGCCGCAACCCCGACCTGACGACGCGTCTCCTGCCGGGCGCCCACTGACGGGGGCGTCGAGTGTCACGCTCAACGGGGCGTCCGCTCCGTGCCGCGGCGGGCGCGGGCCTTCGACGCCCGGCGGGCGTCGGAACGGGCGTGTCGGCAGCGACCCGGTTGCCGGGGCCGTCGGTCAGAAGTAGTCGAGCACCTGCGCCGGACCTCCGACACCGAGCAGGTCGAGGGCGGCCGGGTCGGCGTCGCCGGCAGCATGCAGCAGGCCCGCCTGCGCGACCGACCGGGCGCCGGCCGCTCCGGCGTACAGCAGGGCGAAGCCGCGGACGTCCAGCCGTAGGTCCGCCTCGCCGTCGACGGGGGTCAGCTCGGCGGCGCCGTCGGCGACGCTCAACCGCCAGGTGCCGGTGTTCCACTCGGCGAGCGGGTCGGTGAGGCTGAAGTCGACGGCGCCCCGGGCATGGGCCGGCCATCCCCGGCCGCTCACCGCGCGGGCGATGTCGACAGGTCGATGCATCCACACGTCCCGCTCGTGCTCGCGGGCCGACTCCAACGGCAGCTGGACGCTGACGGCGTCGCCGTCGAGCGGGCACAGTCGCAGGGTCGGCGCGACGCTTGCCCAACTGCCGAGCACCCCGACGAGTTCCCGGGCGGCCTCGGCGCTGACGGCCAGGGCCTCGTCGACGGTGAGCACGGAATCGGCCCCGTAGCCGCGACCCCGCTGCCAGGTGGCGTAGCCGACCAGCTCACCGTCGTGCTCGACGAGGGTGATCCCATCACCGGGCAGACCGCTGTCGGGGGCGTCGAACAGCTCGCCCCGGCGGGTCAGCAGGCCGTTGCGGTGCCGGGTGACGCGTTCGTGCAGTGCGGCGACGGCCGGCAGGTCGGCGGGCGTACCGGGCCGGACGGTGAGGTGCGACGCGGGCCGGTGCCGGGGCAGCGCGGCGGTGGCCAGGTCGACGGTGCGCAGCACCCCGGCGATCTCCCACCCACAGGCCCGGTACGGGGCGGCGACGGTCGGGTAGAGCGCACTGATCGCCGCCCCCCGCTCGCGGGCGCCCCGCAGCAGTGCGGTGAGCAGGGCGCGGGCCACGCCCCGACCACGGGCCTCGGGTGCGACGGCCACGCCTGCGACGTCGGCGGCCGGCACCGCCCGCCCGGACCACCACTGGTCGTGGTGCAGGTCGATGGCCTTGCCGACGAGCCGACCGGTGTCGTCGAACGCGCCGTAACGGGTCAGGCCGGGCACCGGGGTGGACGTGGGCGCGGGACGCTGCGGGTCGGAGCCGAACGCGAACCGGCCCAGCTCCCAGGCGGCGTCGAGGTCGTCGGCGGTCAGTTCGCGTACGTGCAGGGTGGCGGGCATCGGCACACCGTAGCGGGACCGCCTCCCGGCAACCGCCGATTTTCGACCAGCTCCCGCCGCCCCGACCCCCACCCCCACCCCGTCGATCAAGGAGTTGTGGTGGGCACCAAAACACCTAAAAACACACCAGAATCGGCACCACAACTCCATGATCGACCAATACGGCCCGTCGATCTTGCACTTACTGTCGCGGCATACAGGGCATTCGGCGCATCTCGGCAACAGCAACTGCAAGATCGACGGGGCGCAAGATCGACGGGGCGTGGGGGCGGGCGGGCCTCGGCGGGTGGTCAGTGTTGCGGGATGTTGGCTACGCCGATGCGCTTGCGGAACACCCAGTAGGTCCAGCCCTGGTAGGCCAGCACCACCGGGGTGAAGATCACCGCCACCCAGGTCATGATCTTCAGGGTGTACGGGGTGGACGCGGCGTTGGTGGCCGTCAGCGTGCCGGCCGGGTCCAGGGTCGAGGGCAGTACGTTCGGGAACAGCGCCGCGAACAGGGTCGCCACGGCCAGCCCGATCGCCACGGCGGTGCCGGTGAACGCCCAGCCCTCCCGGCGTACCCGAGCGGCGGCGAGACCACCGAGCAGGGCGAGGGCCGCGCCGACGGCGAGCACGACGGCGGCCGCGCTGGAACGGACGCTCAGTGTCCAGGTGAGGAACCCGACCGCGAGCACGGCGGCGGCGACGCCCAGGCGCACCGCCAGGGCGCCGGCGCGCTCGCGGATGTCGCCGGTGGTCTTCAGGGCGAGGAACACCGCGCCGTGGGTGAGGAACAGCGCGAGGGTGGTCGCGCCGCCGAGCAGGGCGTACGGGTGCAGCAGGTCCAGCAGGCCGCCGACGTACTCGTGGTCGGCGTCGAGGGGCACACCGCGCAGGATGTTGGCGAAGACCAGGCCCCACAGGAACGCCGGCAGCAGCGAGCCGACCACGATGGCCGTGTCCCAGCGGCGCTTCCAGGACGCCTCGGGGCGCTTGTGCCGGTACTCGAAGGCGACGCCCCGGGCGATCAGGGCCAACAGGATCAGCAGCAGCGGCAGGTAGAAGCCGGAGAACAGCGTGGCGTACCACTCGGGGAACGCGGCGAACATGGCGCCGCCGGCGGTGATCAGCCACACCTCGTTGCCGTCCCACACCGGGCCGATGGTGTTGATCAGGACGCGCCGTTCACGGTCGTCGCGGCCCAGGACGGGCAGCAGCATGCCGACGCCGAAGTCGAAGCCCTCCAGGATGAAGTACCCGGTGAACAGCACGGCGACGAGGAGAAACCAGATGGTGGTCAGGTCCACGATGGGCTCCGGGATCAGTAGGCGAAGGCGAGCGGGCGCTCGGCGTCGTCGGTGTCGTCGGTGGGGGGCGCTTCGCTGACGTCGGGTACGCCGGCCTTGGCGTAGCGCAGCAGCAGCTTGACCTCGATGACGGCGAGGGTGGCGTAGATCAGCGTGAACGCGGTGAAGGAGGTGAGCACCTCGGCCAGCGAGACGCTGCGGGACACCCCGTTGCGGGTGAGCATCTCGCCGAAGACGATCCACGGCTGGCGGCCCATCTCGGTGAAGATCCAGCCGAAGGAGTTGGCCAGCAGCGGCAGCACCGGCATGGCCAGCCCGGCGCGCAGCAGCCACCTGCTGCTCGGGGTGCGGCCCTTGCGCTGGCTCCAGAGCACCAGCAGGGCGATCGCGCCGGCCGCCATCCCGAAGGCGATCATGAAGCGGAAGCTCCAGTAGGTGACCGGGATGATCGGGGTGTAGCTGCCGGCGCCGTACTGGGTGGCGTACTGGGCCTGCAGGTCGTTGATGCCGTGCACGGTGCCGTGCGGGTCGCCGGTGCCCAGGTACGACAGCAGGTACGGGATCTTGAGGGCGAACACCTCGCGTGTGCCGTCGAGGCTGCCGATGGTCAGCACGGAGAACGAGGCGGGGCTCTCGGTGGTGTAGAGGCCCTCGGCGGCGGCCATCTTCATCGGCTGCACCTCGGTCATGATCTTGCCTTGGATGTCGCCGGTGAAGAGCACGGCGGCGGAGGCGACCAGGACCACCCAGGAGCCGAACTTCGTGGCGAAGCGGTACGCGCCGGTGTCGGCGGAGTCGCGGTTGCGGATGACGTGCCACAGGCCCACCGCGACGATCAGCGACCCGGCGACCAGGAACGAGCCGGCCAGGGTGTGCGGGAAGGTGACCAGGGCGACCTTGTTGGTCAGTACGGCCGGGAAGTCGGTCAGCTCGGCGCGCCCGCTGTCGGGGTTGATCCGGTAGCCGACCGGGTTCTGCATGAACGAGTTCGCCGCGAGGATGAAGTACGCGGACAGGTTGGTGCCGATCGCGGCCGCCCAGATGCTGGCCAGGTGCGCCCGCTTGGGCAGCCGGTCCCAACCGAAGATCCACAGGCCGATGAAGGTGGACTCGAGGAAGAACGCGACGAGTGCCTCGATGGCCAGGGGTGCGCCGAAGACGTCGCCGACGAAGCGGGAGTAGTCGCTCCAGTTCATGCCGAACTGGAACTCCTGCACGATGCCGGTGACCACGCCCATGGCAAAGTTGATCAGGAACAGCTTGCCGTAGAACTTGGTGAGCTTGAGATAGCGCTCGTTGCCGGTGCGGTGCCACATCGTCTGCAGGATGGCCACCAGCACGGAGAGGCCGATGGTCAGCGGCACGAAGAGGAAGTGGTAGACGGTGGTGACACCGAACTGCCAGCGGGCAACGTCCAACGCGTCCACCTGAAACCCCCAACCATTCGTACTACGAGACGTAGTAAATACTACTGCTCGTCGTAGAGGGGTGGGTGGCCCGTACTCGCCCGGACGCCATGACCCTGATCACCCGACCCGCCCTCGCGGGCCCGCCGCCGCGTGCGACGATGGCGCGCTGATGAACACCGCACACACCACCTGGCAGCCGCCGCTGATCTGGCGCGCCGCCCTGCTGCTGGCCCGTGGCCTGGTCGGCCTGCTCGCCCGCCTGGAGGTCACCGGCGACGTCCCGGCGCACCTACGGCGCGGCCCGCTGGTGCTGACCGCCAACCACATCAGCCCGTTCGACCCACTGGTGCTGGCCGCCGCCTGCCAGACGCGGGGCGTCGCCCCGCGGATCATGGCCACCGCCGGGCTGTTCCGCGCGCCGGTGCTCGGCACCCTCATGCGCCGGGCCGGGCACATCCGGGTCGACCGGGGCACCAGCGCCGTGCACCAGGCCCTCGACGACGCCGCCACCGCCGTCGCCAGCGGCTCGGTGATCCTCATCTACCCCGAGGGGCGCATCGGCCTGGACCCCGGCATGTGGCCCGAACGCGGCAAGACCGGTGCCGCCCGACTCGCCCTGGCCTGCGGCGCCCCGGTCGTCCCGGTCGCCCAGTGGGGCTCACACGAGGTGCTGCCCTACCAGGCGCCCCGCGGCATGCTGCGCGGCATCGCCCGCTCCCTGTGGCGCCGACCGGTGATCCGGGTGCACTTCGGCGCGCCCGTCGACCTGGGCGAGACGGCGGCAGCCAACCCCGGCGCCGCCCGCCGGGCCACCGACCGGATCGTCGACGCGCTCACCGACACCCTCGCCCCACTGCGCCCCGACGAGCCGGACCGGCCCCGGTACGTCGACCCCAGCCGCCCCGCCGACCTCAGTCGCGTCCACCGCCGCTCGCCCTGAAGACACCGCTCCCGACGAGGTTGCCGCGACGCTGAGGGCGTGTCCGTGCCGAGGGCCCGCGGCACCGAGTTCAGCCCCGAGGCCGCACCCCCACCTCACATCCTCTTCCTTTGCTCTGCACCCGCGGACGCACCACCTGCCCACGGTGACTGTCGCCTATGCGGGTGCAGAGCAAAGGAAGAACAACGGGTGGCCGGGGGTGGGTGCCCGCGGCCGGTCCGGGCGAGGGCGACGGTGGTCGCACTGACGATCATTCCCGCCGGACTGATGTTGCTGTGGACCGCAGAGGCACGAGGCAGTTGGGCGGTGTGGGTTCCGAGCCTCTTCTGGCCGGTGTGGGGAGCCGGACTGGGCCTCGCCACGATCGCCTACCACCTGCGCCGACGCGGCGTCTGCCGTCACTGCGGGCAGGGACAACCGCCGACCACGCCGGCCACCCGTGCCGCAGCCCCGACGTCCCGCTGCTGATCCCCGACGGCGGCGGCGCGAGCGGGCGACAGACGCCCGCCGGCCACCCGCCGGCAACCGACCGCGGGCATACTGCGTCGCGTGTTGACCCGATTCGGCTACCTCGACGCGCCGGCGCCGCTGGCGTTCGCTCACCGTGGCGGCGCGGCCGACGGTGACGAGAACACCACCGAGGCGTTCGCGCGGGCCGTCGGGCTTGGTTACCGGTACGTGGAGACCGACGTGCACGCCACCGCCGACGGCGTGGCGGTGATCTTCCACGATCCGACGCTGCTGCGGGTCACCGGCGAGGCGGGGCGCATCGCCGACATGAGCTGGGCCGACCTCGCCTCGGTACGCGTCGGTGGCGCTGCCGTCGTACCCCGGCTCGACGAGGTGTTGGACGCCTGGCCGCAGGTCCGCTTCAACATCGACGTGAAGGCCGACGGCGGCGTCGAGCCGACGGTCGCGACGGTGACCCGGGCCGCCGCCGGCGACCGGGTGCTGCTCGCCTCGTTCAGCGACGCCCGGCTGACCCGGCTGCGGGCGCTCACCCAGGGACGGGTCGCCACCAGCCTCGGCATGCGTGGCGTCGCCCGGCTGCGGCTGGCCTCCCTGCACGGACGACCGCTGCGGCTGCCGCCGTCGGTGGTCGCCGCGCAGGTGCCACCGCGCTACGGGCGGGTGCCGGTGGTGGACCGCCGGTTCCTCGACTACTGCCACCGACTCGGCCTTCAGGTGCACGTCTGGACGATCGACGAACCCGCCCAGATGCACGAGTTACTGGATCGCGGCGTGGATGGCATCATGACCGATCACGTCGGCGTGCTGCGCGACGTCTACCGCAGCCGCGGCCACTGGGCCGCCTGAACCATTCCAAGGACCCCCGATGGCCGAGACCGTGACCCCCGCGGTGGACGACACCCCGCCTCCCGCGAGCACCCGTCGGGAGCGCCGGGGCTGGTACATCTACGACTGGGCGAACTCCGCGTTCCAGACCACCGTCATCACGGTGTTCCTCGGTCCGTTCATCACCACCGTCGCGGAGTTGGCCGCCGGCTGCGAGTTGGGCGCCGACACCTGCGACGGGTACGTGTACCCGCTGGGCATCCGGGTGGCGGCAGGGTCCTACTACCCGTACCTGATCTCGCTGTCGGTGTTCCTCACCGTGTTCGTGCTGCCGGTGATCGGGGCGATCGCGGACCGGTCGGCGCACAAGAAGCGGCTGCTCGGTGGCGCCGCCTTCACCGGCGCCGGGGCCACCATGGCGATGATCTTCGTCACCGGCGACCGCTACCTGCTCGGCGGGGCGCTCTTCCTGGTCGCGAACATCTCCTTCGGCGCGGCCGTCGTGGTCTACAACTCGTTCCTGCCGCAGCTCGGCGGCCCCGACGAACGCGACGGCATCTCCAGCCGCGGCTGGGCGCTGGGCTACCTCGGCGGTGGTCTGCTGTTGGCGTTCAACCTGGTCGCGGTCACCCTGTTCAGCCAGGACGACAACCCGCAGCGCACCCTGGACCTGGCCCGCTGGTCGATCGTCTCGGCCGGGGTGTGGTGGGCAGTGTTCACCCTCGTGCCGCTGCGCTGGCTGCGGGAACGCCCCGGTGTGGCGGCGGCGGCGGGGCGGCGGGGCAACGTGCTCACCGACGGGTTCCGCCAGCTCGGCCACACCCTGCGCGAGATCAAGGCGTACCCGTTGACGCTCTTCTTCCTGCTGGCGTTCCTGGTCTACAACGACGGCATCCAGACCGTCATCACCCTGGCCAGCCAGTACGGCACGGAGGAACTGCGCCTGGAGCAGAGCACCCTGATCATCACCATCCTGCTGGTGCAGTTCCTCGCCTTCGGTGGCGCGTTGAGCCTGGGCGCGTTGGCCCGGCGCATCGGCGCCTGGAAGACCGTGCTGCTCAGCCTGGTCCTCTGGACCGGTGTGATCATCGGCGCGTTCCGGCTGCCGGCCGAGGCGCCGGTGCCGTTCATGGTCCTCGGCGCGGCCATCGGCCTGGTCCTGGGCGGCAGCCAGGCGCTGAGCCGGTCGCTGTTCAGCCAGCTCATCCCGGCCGGCAAGGAAGGCGAGTACTACGGCTTCTACGAGATCAGCGACAAGGGCACCAGCTGGCTCGGCCCGCTCGCCTTCGGCCTGGTGTTCCAACTCACCGCCTCGTACCGGGTGGGCCTGGTCTCACTGCTGATCTTCTTCGTGGTCGGGTTCCTGCTCCTCGCCGCCGTACCGATCCGCCGTGCCATCGTCGCCGCGGGTAACACGCCGCCGCGGGTGCTCTGAGCACGCATCCCGCACCCGACAGATCAGGGGCGGTCGATCGGCTAGGCTGCCCGACCGTGACTGACGACGCCACCACCGCCCCGACCTGCCTCGCCCACCCGTTCCCCGGCCAGCCGCACGCTCCGGCCGGGTGCGCGGCGGCGCGCGGGCTGGACGGGCGTCCGGTGCACGCGGCGGCGTTGAAGTTCTTCTGGGGGCCGATGGACTGCGGCAAGTCCACGATGGCGTTGCAGATGAACTACAACCACGCCCGGCAGGGCCGTCGCGGGCTGGTCACCACCCGCATCGACAGGTCGCTGGGGCCGCAGGTCACCACCCGCATCGGCCTGGCCCACGAGGCCATCGAGGTCACCGACGACCTGGACCTGCGGGCCCTGGTGCGCGGCCGGTGGGCCGACGGGGTACGCGTCGACTACCTGATCTGCGACGAGGCGTGCTTCTACACCGTCGAGCACGTCGAGCAGATGGCCGAGCTGGTCGACAGCTACGACGTCGACGTGTTCGCGTTCGGCCTGGCCACCGACTTCCGGTCGCGGATGTTCCCCGCCGCGCAACGCCTCTTCGAGCTGGCCGACGAGGTGGCCCGCATCCAGGTCGAGGTGCTCTGCTGGTGTGGCCGTGAAGGGCTGCTCAACGCCCGGGTCGTCGACGGGCGGGTCGTGCGCGAGGGCGCCCAGGTCGTCATCGGTGACACCGTCGACACCGCCGAGGTGCGCTACCAGGTGCTCTGCCGCCGGCACTACCGCAGCGGCGACCTCGGCCCCCGCGACTGAGACATCCGCCGCCCCGCCACCCGGTCGGCCACGACCACCGCGACGGTCACCACCAACGCCGCCGCGGCGCACACCGCCACCGGTGCGCCAAGCGCCACACCGACAGGCATCAGCGCCGCCAGGACCACCACCGCCGTGAGTCGACTCGTCGGCAGGCTCCGCCACAGCAGCGCCTGGTAGGCGGCGTGCCCGGCCAGGAACAGCGCGGGACCGCCGAGGGTGAGCAGCACGTCGACGGTGGTGGCCGACGCGCCGGGCTCTCGCAGCAACCGCTCGTCGGCCGCCGACGCGACGATGACACCGGCGACGATCACCGGGTGCAGGAAGTTGAACGCGACCCTGCTCAACGCGCCGGTGCGCTCGCCGGCGTGGGCGATGACCTCCGTGGCGGCCGGAGCCGAGCGGGCGAAGTACACCCACCACAGCGCCACCGAACCACCGAACGCCAACAGGAACGCCCCGGACGTCACCAGATCCACGTGCGACGTGAGGGTGCTGCCGGTGACCAGGATCGACTCCCCCAGCGCGATCAGGACGAACGCCGCGCACCGTTCGGCCAGGTGCCCACCCTCCACCATCCACCGCTCGGGTCGGCTGCGCCCCCGCCCCGGCAGCGGATAGCCGATCGACAGGCCAACCACCTCGAGGACGATCACCGCCGCCCAGACCGCCTCCCGGGCGGGGCTTCCGACCAGGCCACCGAGGAGCACCAGCAGCGACGTCCCGGCGATCCACGGCAGCGACTGCTGGAATCCGGCCACCAGCCACGGACTGCCCTGCACCGCCCACAACGCGAAGACGGTGCGACCCACCTGCACGATCACGTAGACCACCGCGAAGAGCAGACCGGTCGCGCCGAACGCCTGCGGGATCGCCGCCGACAGCAACAGGCTGCCCAGCCCCACCCCGATCAGCATCGTCCGCACCGGCCCCTGGTCCGGTTGCAGCCAGTTGGTCAGCCAGGTGGTGTAGACCCAGACGAGCCACACCAGCGCCAGCAGCAGGCCGGTACGCCCGGCGCCCGGCCAGTCCAGGTGCGCGATCAGGTAGTGCGACAACTGGGTGATGGTGAAGATGAAGACCAGGTCGAAGAAGAGCTCCGTCGAGGTGGTCGGCTGCACCCCCTCGCGTGGTCGCAGCAGTTGTGGGCGTACCGGGGCGACGGCCGGGGGCTCAGAAGGGGTCACCGCACACCCGCCAGTCGCCGTCCTCGCGGATGACCGGCAGGCGACGTTCCTCACTGAGCCCGCCGGATCGGGTCACCTTCACCGTCACGGTGCCCTGCGGTCGTCCGCTGCGGGTGGCGACCGACACGTCGGTGATCTCGTAGTCGGTGACCATCGGCGGTGTGCGCACCCAACTGGTGAAGCCGATCGCGCTCCACCGGCTGCGCGCGTCCTCGCAGAGCCGCTCGTACGCCCGGTCGCTGTCGCCGAGGGCCACCTCGTTGAGGAAACCGTCGGCGGTCTCCCGGATCGGGCCGGCGGCCTGCCGGACGGTCTGCAGGTTCCAGGCGCCCAGCCCGGCCACCCCCACGCAGCACAGCGCCACGCCGAACCCGGCGAACGCCAACCCGGTGCGCATCGGGCGGTGACGCCGGGCCGGTCGGCTCCACGGCTGGCCGGCACCCACGACTACCGACCGTAGAGAACACGCTCGTGCCGTCGGGCGACAAGCCGGAAACTGGGTGCGCCCGAGGAGTGGGTGTGCCCTGTTCGCGGTGGCCACGGATCGTCTACCGTCGGCGCACACCCCCGAGCAGTGCCAGGAGCCGATCGATGAGCCGCTTCGTGCAGCCGGTACCACCCCCCGTCGACCCGTACGCCGGCGATGCTCTGCTGAGGTCCTGGCTGGAGCGTCACCTCGGGCCGGGCGGGCACGCCGCCGCGAAGGGCCGCCTCGCCGACCTGGCCGCCGACGTGACCGGGCCGCTGCGCGCGGCGCACGCCGACGCGGAGGCACACCCGCCGACCCTGGTCCGCTACGACCCGTGGGGTGCCCGGGTCGACCGCGTCGACACCTCCGCCGGCTGGCAGGCGCAGCGCGCCGCCGCCGCCCGCCACGCCGTGGTCGCGCTGCCCTACCTGCCGGACGCCCGGGGCACCTGGGGGGCCGCCGCGCGGGTCGTGCAACACGCGCTGCTGCACCTGTACGGGCCGGAGTCGGCGACGTTCTCCTGCCCGGTGGCGATGGCCGACGGCGCGGCGGCGCTGCTCAGCATGCCCGACGTCGACGCCCCGGTCCGCGACGCGTGGCTGCCCCGGTTGACCTCCACGGACCCGGCCACGGCGATCACCAGCGGGCAGTGGATGACCGAGTCGCAGGGCGGCTCCGACCTGGGCCGTTCCAGCACCCTCGGCCGCCCGGCGGCGGACGGTTCGTGGCGGCTGACCGGCGAGAAGTGGTTCTGCTCCGCCGCCGACGCGGCGATGGCGGTGGCGCTGGCCCGGCCCGAGGGCGCCGGGCGGGGCAGCCGGGTGCTCGCCCCGTTCCTCGTTCCCCGGTACGCGGTCGACTCACCCCTGTCCGAATCTGCGGCCCCGGGCGCACCCGCCCCGGGGGTCACCGTGCACCGTCTCAAGGACAAGCTCGGCACCCGGGCGCTACCCACCGCCGAGATCGGCCTGCGTGACGCGTACGCCCTGCCGCTGGGTGACCCGGCGGTCCCCGGTCTGGTGCGGGCGATGACCCTGGTCGTGGTGACCCGGGTGCACAACGCCGCAGCGGCGGCCGGCGGGATGCGACGGGGTCTCGCCTACGCCCGCGCGTACGCCGACGTGCGGCACGTCGCCGGTGGCCCGCTGGCGTCCTCGCCCCTGCACCGGGCCACCCTGGGCACCCTCGCGGTCGACGCGGCGGGCGCGTTCGCCCTCGCCGGCCACGCGTTCGCCCTGCTCGGACGGGTGGAGGTCGGCGCCGACCCAGAGGCCGCGGCGGAGCTGCGCATCGTGGCACCACTGGCGAAGCTGGCCACCGGGCGACTCGCCGTCAGCTCCGCGAGCGAGTACGTGGAGAGCTTCGGCGGGGCCGGTTACGTGGAGGACACCGGCGTACCCCGGCTGCTGCGCGACGCCCAGGTGCTGCCGATCTGGGAGGGCACCACCAACGTGCTGGCCCTGGACGTGCTGCGCGCGTTGACCCGGGAGGACGCCGGGGTGCCACTGCTGAGCCGGCTCGCCGCCGCCGTCGACCTGGCGCGACCGCTGTCGCCGGTGCTTGCCGACACCCTGGCCACCGCCGCCGCGCAGTTGGCCGAGACGATCACCGCGGTGACCGTCGACCCGGGCGCGCCGACGGTGCTCGCCGGCGCGCGTGGTCTGGCGCTGCGCCTGGCGTACGCGCTGACCACCGCGTTGCTCGTCGAGCACGCCGCCTGGGGCGACGAGCAGGCGGAGTTGGCCGCCCGGCTGTGGGCGCGCCGCTGGCTGCGGCACGAGGAGATCGCCGAGGACGCCCACCACCACCTGGGCCTGCTCTGCTGAACGGCCGGCGCGAACGGACGGGTGGGCCCGCATGTCGGTGCTGATCGAGCTGGGAGACGACCGGGGCTCGCTTCTTGACGAGCGCCCGCCACCGCCGCCGGTGTCCCGCCCTTGGCGGGTGGCGATGCTGGTGGCGGCGTGTGCCCTGCTCGGCGGCGCCGCCCCGGCCGCGCGCCTGACCCCCCAGGTCGGGCCGGCGGTGCCCGCCCGGGCGACGGTGCTCGGTGCGGGGCCGCTACTGCTCGTCGTCGACCCCGACCAGAACCCACCGACGCTGAGCGCCTACGACCCGGCCGCGCCGGCCGGCCCACCTCGGTGGCGGGTCACCGTGCCGCCCGCCGCCGGCTGGTTCGCCGAGGCCGCCGGTGACCTGCTGCTGCTTGTCGAACGCGACCAGGCGCGCGGGGCGCGGGCGACCACCGCGCGGTCGATGCGGACCGGCCAGCCGGTGTGGCGGAGACCCGAGCGGGTGTACGCGGCCGGGGACGCGGCGGTCGCGGTGAGCGAGGTACGCAGCGCCTCCGAACCGGGACGACGGGTCGAGGGCACGGTGCACGGCGTCGACCCGACCACCGGCGCAACCCGGTGGTCGGTGCCGTTGCCCTCCACCGCCGTGCTGCGACCGCTTCCCGGCGGGCGGGTGCTGCTGGTGCAGGACGACGGGCTGACCCGGCTGCTCGACGCCCATGACGGCACCGAGCGCGGTCGGGGACGGCTCCCGCCGGCCGACTACGGCCCGGACAATCCCCAGGTCGCCGGGGCGCACCTGGTGCTGCGCCACCCGAGCGGCAGCGCGGTGGCGCTGTCCGGGTACGACCTGCCGGGGCTAGCACCGCGCTGGCAGGTGCCGGCGCAGTCCGGCGAGCTGACCCTGCGGCCCTGCCAGGGGCTGATTTGCGGGCAGGACGAGCAGGGACGCTGGGCGATCGACGCGCGCTCCGGGGCGCGGCTGTGGACGTGGCCGGACGGCGCACGCTGGCGCACCGTGCCCGGCCCCCGGGGCGCCCCGGAACCCCTGCTGGTGCTGGGGATGGCGGCGGACGGCAGGCGCTCCCTGGTCGCGACTGTGGGTCGCGGCGGTCACCGGGTGTCCGCGGTGCTCCCGGCGGGTGTGACCGACTGCCGGCGGGCCGGCGCCGGGCTGCTCTGCCGCGACGACACGGCACGGCAGACATTCTGGCCCCTCGACGACCCCTGACCTGACCTGATCACCCACTCAACCGCGACGCCGTGACCGGGCCGCCCACACCGCGTAGGCCGGGTCGCGGTCGAGGTTGTGCCGGTCCCGGTCGTAGCGGCGGGTGGTGCGCGGGTCGGCGTGCCCCATGGCGTCCTGCACGTCCTCCAACGGCACGCCCTCCGAGCGCGCCGTGGTGGCGAAGGCGTGCCGCAGCGAGTGCGGGGACAGCTTCGCCCAGGCCGGGATGCCGGCGGCGCGGGCAAGCCGACGGACCATCCGGAACACCGAGTGCCGGTCCAGTCGGGCACCGCTGGCGGTGACCAGCAGCGGGCCGGTGAGCTGCGGCACCGGCACACCGGTGGCGGCGGCCCGCTGGGCCAGGTAGGCGTCCAGGGCGTGCCCGGTGCCGGGGGTGAGGGCACGGCGGCGTTGTTTGCCGCCCTTGCCGACGAAGCGCACGCTGCGGTGGCCGCGTTCGGTGCCGAGGTCGGTGAGGTCCAGCGAGATCAGCTCGCCAACTCGCAGCCCCAGGTCGGCGAGGAGCGCGAGCGCCGCCCGGTTGCGTACGGCTGTCGCGCCGGTGTCCGCGTCGGCGGCGCCGAGGAGGGCGTCCACCTCCTCGGGGGTGAGCCCGACAGTGGCGGAGTGGTCCCGGTCGACGCGGGGGCGGTCCGCGCCGGAGACCGGGTTGGCCGGCACCGCACCCAGTTTGACCAGGAAGTCGTACCAACTGGACAGTGCCGAGAGTCGACGCGCGACGGTCGCCGGGGTCAGGGGGCGCCCACTGCGGGCGCCGACGTTGTTCTCCAGGGCGCGGGCGTACTCGTTGACGTGCAGGAACGTGGCCCGCAGCGGGTCCAGGTCACGGCCGGCGCACCAGGTGAGCCAGCCGGTGACGTCCCGCCGGTACGCGTCGCGGGTGTGCTCGGACAGCCGCCGGTTGCGCAGCCACGCCTCGGTGACCTCGACCGGCCCGCTGGGCAGCGCTGGTGGCGCGGGTGGGCGGGCGAGCACCGGAGCGTCGGAGAACACCATGTGAGAAAGGCTCTCAGCCCTGGGTGGGATCGGCGCGCAGGCGCGCCGGTCCCACCCGTCACCGTGGCCGATCAGGCGTTGATCTGCCGGCGGCCGTCGCCGTTGGCCTTGATGGTCACCCGGCGGGGCTTGGCGCGCTCGGCGACCGGGATGCGCAGCGTCAGCACCCCGTTCTCGTAGCCCGCCTCCAGCTTGTCGGTGTCCAGCGTGTCGCCGAGGAACAGTTGCCGGGTGAAGGTGCCCATCGGGCGTTCTGCGGCGACCAGCTCGACGCCGTCGCCGGCGGGCCGGCGTCGCTCGGCGCGGACGGTGAGCACGTTGCGCTCGACCGTGCAGTCGATGCTGTCGGGGTCGACGCCGGGCAGGTCGAACGCCGCGTAGAAGTGGTCGCCGTCGCGGTAGGCGTCCAGGTGCATCGTGGCGGGACGGGCCGCCGTACCGAAGAACTGCTCGGCGAGCCGGTCGATCTCGCGGAACGGGTCGGTACGCATCAACATGGTCATGCCTCCTCGGTTCTCCTGGCCGAAGGTGATGAGTTGAGCCGTGGTGACTCAACTTCCTCTTCTTATTTAGCGTGTGCGGAGGCGAACGTCAACTGCTGCTCGAACCAGTGCTCGGCGGTCACCAGTCGATCATCACCGCCCGATCAACGGCTTTATCCGGTCGTCCCCGGTGTCGAGTGCTCGCCGATGCGCAGCAGCGGCCAGTCGGCCAGGTCCCGCAACAGCTGCCGATCGTGGGTGGCGACGACGACGGCGGCGCTGGTGTCGCGGATCGCGGCGGTCAGCTCGTCGGCCACTGTCGACGACAGGTGGTTTGTCGGTTCGTCGAGCAGGATCAGCGTGGGCCGCCCGGCAAGCACCAGCGCCAGGTCGAGGCGGCGCTGCTGTCCCTGCGACATCCGCCCGACGGGCGTGCGCATCGCGGCGGAGTCCAGCAGCCCGAGCGACCCCAGCGACACGACCTCGGCGTCGGCCAGTACCCCGGCTGACACCAGTCGTCCGACCTGGCGGGCGTACACCTCGTCGGGGCCGAGGTCGGGGGCCTGCCCGGCGGTCTCCTGGGTGAGCCGGGCGACGCGTGCCTTGCTCGCCGTCCAGGCGTACCCGTGGGTGGGTTCGAGCGCTCCGGCGAGCACCGCGAGAAGTGTGGATTTCCCGGCGCCGTTGGGCCCGGTGACGAGCAGCCGGTCGCCGCCGTCGATGGTGAGGTCGACCGGACCAGCGAGCCGCCCGTCGACGGCGAGGCCCTGCGCGCGTACCTGCGGCGCGCCCGACCGTACGCCGAGGTCGGGCAACCGTAGCGTCGGCGGCGGTTTCGGTACGTCGATCCGGTGCGCCTGGAGCGCGTCCTGCTGCCGGTTCAGGGCCTGCACGACGCCCGGCGCGCGCAGCGGACGATCAGAGCCGCTGGTAGATGCCGTTCTCGCGGGTGAGCAACCGCTCGTCGATCAGGTACCGGCGCAGCGTCGCGTGATCGGAGCCTCCCGTGGCGCACCACGGCTTGAGCGCGTCGTCGACGGCCCGCTCCGGATAGCGGGTGCCCGGCTCGAACGACTGCTCGGCGATGTGCGCCAGCAGGATCCGCCGCCGGCCCCGCTGCGCCGGCATGCCCACCAGAGCGCCCGCCCGCAGGAAGGTCCGCAGCACCGGGTCGACGCCGGGTTCGGCGTCGTCGTCGGGGCGGCTGTCGCGCGCGGTGGCCCGCAGCGCCGCGTCGTCGGCCGCGAGCGCGCCGTCCGCGCCGGTGACGAGGCCCGCGTCGGTGAGCCGGCGGACGCCGGTGAGCACCACCCGCGCCGGCAGGTCGGCGCGTTCGGCGACCTCGGTCGCGCTTGTCGCACCCAGCACGATCGCGGCGAAGATCCGTCGCCGTCCGTCGTCGGCCAGGGCGCCGGCCATCGCATGCGCAGTCACGCCGGTCACCCTCGCATCAGCGGTACGCGGGCCGCCAGGCAATTCCCGGCGCGCTCAGTCCGCCGCCGGCGCGCTGTGCGGCTGCTCGGCGACGAGCAGCACCCGGCGCAGCAGGTCGGAGAGGTCTCGTCGCTCGGTCGCGGTGAGCGCGCCGAGTAGACGGTGCTCCTCCGCGCCCTGAACCTCCATAGCCCCGCACCAGGCGGCCCGGCCCTCCTCGGTCAACTCCACGTCGACGCGTCGACGGTCGACTGTCGACGGGATGCGCCGCACGTAGCCCCGCCGCAGCAGTGCGTCCACCCGCGCGGTGATGGAGGCGGGGGCCATCGTGAGGTCTCCGGCGAGGTCCGACGGTGCGGCCCGACCACCGCGGCCGGCCAGGGCGTGCAGGGTGTCGTACTCGTGGGCCGGCAGGTCGAAGTCGACCAGAACCCGCTCCTTGACCGCCCGCAGGTGCCGGGTCAACCGGATCATCCTGGTCACCGCCCCCTCGACGTCCGCGTCGAGGTCGGCAACCACGGGCAGCCAGCGCTCGATGTGCTGATCGACGGCGTCCTGGGGAGTGGTCACCGCGTCAGCTTACCTCAGTACCGAAATATTCGTTGCCGAAATATTAGATGCCGAAGTATGTTGTCGGGCATGGCTCACCCCCTGCGCAACCACTCCTTCCGCCTGCTGTTCCTGGGCCGCACCATCTCCGCCCTCGGCGACGCGGTGGTGCCCGCCGCGCTGGCCCTCGCGGTGCTGCGCGCCACCGACTCCACCGGCGCGCTGGCCGTCGTCCTCGCCGCGGCGATGGTCCCCCGGCTGCTCCTGCTGCCCCTCGGCGGTGTGGTGGCCGATCGGTTCGACGCCCGCCGGGTCGCCCTGATCGCCGACCTGGTCCGCTGCGCGACCCAACTCGCGGTCGGCGTGGAGTTGCTCGGGGGCGACCCGTCGCTGACAGGCGTGGTGGTGGCGTCCGCGCTCGGCGGCACCGCCTCGGCGTTCGCCATCCCGACCGCGTCTCCGCTTGTCGCCGGCACCGTCGAGGCGGCCGACCGGCAACGCGCCAACGCCCTGATGGGGGTCACCGCCAACACCAGCCGCCTCGCCGGGCCGGCGCTGGCCGGCGCGTTGATCTGGGCCGCCGGGCCCGGCTGGGCATTCATCCTGGATGGTGCGTCGTTCGCGCTCAGTGCCGCGCTGCTCGCGCTGCTACGGGTCCGCCACGTCCCGGTGCCCCGCCGGTCCGTCCTCGCCGACCTGCGGCACGGCTACGGCGAGGTATGCGCCCGCGACTGGTTCTGGACCAGCCTGCTCGGGCACGGCGTGTGGAACGGTGCCGCCGCCGTGCTGATGACCCTCGGGCCGGCCGTCGCCGTCGACCGCCTCGGCGGCGAGACGACCTGGGTCCTGCTGTTGCAGGCCGGCGCGGTCGGGATGCTCACCGGGTCGCTGCTGGCCGGTCGGGTGCGGCTGCACCGGCCGGTGCTGCTGGCCAACCTCGGGCTGGCCTGCTACGCCGCGCCGCTGTTCCTGCTCGCCATCGCCGCGCCCGCCCCCGCGGTCATCGCCGCCTACGCGGTGGCGCTGACCGCCCTCGGCTACCTCAACCCGGTGTGGGAGACCGTCGTGCAGCACCACTTTCCACCGGAGGTCCTGGCCCGGGTCACCTCGTACGACTGGTTGGTGTCGCTGGGCGCCATGCCGCTGGGCTACGCGCTGGCACCATTGGCCGCCGACGCGTTCGGCGCACCCGTGCCGCTGGCCGTCGCGGGCCTGCTGGTCCTCGCCTCCTGCGCGGGCACCGCGCTCGTCCCCGGCGTACGTCGGCTCACCTGGCCGGCCACCCCGCAACCGCGACCGGCCGACCCCGGTGACGAGGTCAGGCGGCGTGGCGTGCCCGCGCGACGAAGCACCGCCACGACGCGGGGCTGAAGGCCAAGGTCGCGCCATCGCGATCCTTCGTGTCCCGCACCAGGACCACACCCGGGAGGTTGTCGGCGACCTCGACACAGTTACCGCCGTTGCCGCCGCTCTTGGTGCTCTTCCGCCAGCGCGCGCCGGTCATGTCCATGCTGCTGCCGCTTCTCTGAGGAGTGCCAGGGAACGCCCTCGGGGCAGTGCCTCTCCGCGAATCCGCTCCCACCGTCGCTCCAGATTAACAAGGTCCGATGGCTGGTCCAGGATCTGCGCCTGGGCCGCGCTGTCCACGTGCGCGACCCGGGAACCGTCCGGCATGTCCGCGATGGTGAACGGCCCGTCGAGCCCCGGGTAGCTGGGCGCGTCCGCCGGGACTATGTGCAACTGGATGGTGCCCGCTTCGGCGTGCCCGATCAGGCGCGCGAGTTGCGTGGCCATCAGGGATCGGTCGTCGCCGACGCGCCGTCGCAGCACTCCCTCGTCCAGCACTGCCACCAGCAGGGGCCCGCCCTCTCCCGCGGCGAGGATCGCCTGTCGGTGGAGGCGTGCCTCGGTGAACTCGTCGATCGTCTCCGCCGCCAGCATCCCGCCGGCCAGGGTCGCGCGCGCGTACGCCTCGGTCTGCAACAACCCGGGCACCCACGCCAACTCGAACGACCGCAGCGTCACCGCCTCGCGTTCGAGATCGACCCACGGCCGGAACCACACCGGCTCACGGCGGTGGCCCGCATCCGGCCACAGCGTGTCGACGCCCTTGGCGAGAAGGTCAGCGACGGTAGCCCGGTGCCGACTCTGTGGAACGTGCCCCGGGTTCGCCCACCGGGCGACGGTCTTCGGGTGCACCCCGATCCGGTCGGCGAGGCTTTCGGCGGTGTGACCCGCTGCGGCGAGCGCTGCGACAAAAGCGTGGTTCATGCCGTCCTCTCCTGGTGCAAAGCGGCTGCGATGAAGACATAACGTAACGCTGTGTGCTTGTCCAGCGACTGTCGGCAAAGTGCGGTTTAGGCGGCGCGGCCGGCAGGGATGTCGACCCGGCGGGCGCGTTCGCGGGGCCGTTTCCGGTGGGCGAGCACTCCCGGAAGCGGCCCCTTCCCAGACGCCGAACAGAGGGAAGACCGGTGCCGGACAAGGTAGAGAAGCCGGGCAGGCTCAGGGCCGGGGACGTGGTCCTCCTGACCACCGCCGCGAGCGTGCAGTTCCGGAAACCGATAGTCGTCCGCGTCATTCGCGAGATCCCCGACCGGCACACGTACGACGGTTGGCTCTGGCTCGACGCCTACCAGCTCAACACGAAGGGCGAAGCGGTCGCCCGGCGGGAACTGTTCGTGATGCGCGCGGGCCTGCGGTTGTGCGCCTCCGGTAAGGCACGCCCGCCCGCGCCGGCCCGACGTCGCGCCACCCCGCGGGCCGTCTGATGCCCGATCGCCGCACCCGCGCTTCGTCGGCTGGGCCGCGTCGAGTCACCGAATCCACCAAGCTGGACCCGCAGTTACCGGACCGGTAAACCTCGCGACCCGCCGTGGTGTCTTGCTTGTCGACGAGGCCGGAGGTCAGATGAGGGACTCGCGTGGAGCGGAGTAACCGGGGACCGGCACGCTGCGGAGGACCTGCTTCAGGAGGTGCTGGAGCAGGTGCACGTGCGCTGGCGTCGGGTGCAGAGCAGCCCGGAGGTGTACGCGCGACGCGCGCTTGTCAATCGGTCGATCAACAGGTGGCGGTGGCGTGCCCGCCGTCCGGAGCAGTCACTGGGCGACCACGACGATGTCGCCCGCGACCACGCCGACACCGTGACAGCTACCAGCCTCCCGGTCGGTTCCTGATACGGGCCTGAACCGCTGCCCGATCGCGCGTACCGACTGGTCCTACTCGCCGGTCGGGCCGCCCGCGAGTTCGGTGACCACGTCGAGGTGGCCCAGGTGGCGGGCGTACTCCTGGATCAGGTGGAACAGCACCCGCTCCAGCGACGCCGGGTCCGCGCCGTTCCACCGCGGGCCTGGCGCACCGATCTCGGCCAGGTCGTGTACCGTCACCACGGCCGTGGTGTGCGCGCCCTGTGCCCGCAGCGCCGCCACCAGGTCCGCGCGGGTCTCGCCGGGGGCGACGTACCAGCGGTCGTCGCGACGGTCACCCCACGGCTCGGCGACGTCCCGACCCTGGAAACCCCACTCGATCCACCGCAGCTCGACGTGGCGCAGGTGCGTGAGCAGTTCCAGTGGGGTCCACCCGGACGGCAGGCGGCTGCGCCGCAGTTCCGGCTCGGGCAGCGCCGACACCTTGTCCACCATGGACTCGCGGAAGTAGTCCAGGTAACGCAGGAACACCTCGGTGCGGCTATCGGCCGGGCCGGTCGGCTCGGGGAACGCCGTCATGACCCGGTTGGCAGGTCGCGGCCCCGCTGGCGCACACCCGCGCCGCCGTACGGGTAGTCGCCCACCTGCGGGGCGCTCGCCTCGTCCAGCAGTCGCAGGTGTTCGGCGTCGAGGACCAGATCGGCGGCGGTCAGGTTGTCGTCGAGCTGCTCGGTGGTCCGCGCGCCGAGGATTACCGAGGTGACCGCCGGTCGGGCCGCCAGCCAGGCCAGCGCCACCGCCGACATGGACACAGCCCGGTCCTCGGCGATCTGGCGGACCGCGTCGAGCACCCGCCAGGTGCGCTCCTCGGCGTTGCGACCCGCGTACGCCTCGACGCCGCGCTGCGGGTTCTCGCCGAGCCGCGTCGCGCCGGTGGGCGTGCTGTCGCGCTGGTACTTGCCGGTCAGCCACCCGCCGCCGAGCGGTGACCACGGCAGGATGCCGATGCCCTCGTTCTCGCAGACCGGCACCAACTCGAACTCGATCTCCCGGGCCAGCAGGTTGTACTGCGGTTGCAGGGTCACGATCGGGGTGAGGTTGAGGTGCTGGGTGAGCAGGGCTGCCTTCTGCAACTGCCAACCGGTGAAGTTGCTGACACCCGCGTAGCGGATCTTGCCGGCGCTGACCGCGTCGTCGAAGAACCGCAGGGTCTCCGGCAGGGGGGTAAGCGGGTCCCAGGCGTGCGCCTGGTAGAGGTCGACGGCCTCGACGCCGAGCCGTCGCAGGCTGGCCTCCAGGGCGCGGGTGAGGTGCACCCGGGACAGGCCGGCGTCGTTCGCCCCGGGCCCCATCGGGAACCGTCCCTTGGTGGCGATCACCAGGCGGTCACGCACGTCGGGCCGGCTGCGCAGCCAGCGTCCGATGATGTCCTCGGAGACGCCGGTGGAGTAGACGTCCGCGGTGTCGATGAAGGTGCCGCCGGCCTCGACGAACCGGTCCAGTTGGGCGAAGCTACCGGCCTCGTCGGTCTCCGCGCCGAACGTCATCGTGCCCAGACACAGGGTCGACACCACGGTGCCGGTGGTGCCCAGAGTGCGATAGCGCATATCGTCCTTTCGGTCCGAGTGACAAAGCCGATCTTCGCACTGACCCCGGCCACCCGCATACGGGAGTGTGCCGAACACCGCCACGGGCACCCACGCGGCGACGTCGACGGTCATCATGGGCGCGTGAGCGAGTCCGCGACCGACATCGACCGACCGTACGAGCCCACCCAGTCGCCGCCGACGGCGGTCCCACCCGAGCCCGGCGCGCGTACGCGCGGCCCGTGGCTGGTCGCCGCCGCCACCGCGGTGACGTTGCTGCTGCTCGCCGGCCGCTACGGTTACCACCGCGACGAGCTGTACTTCCTGCTCGCCGGTCGGCACCTCGACTGGGGTTACGTCGACCAGGGGCCGCTGGTCCCGGCGCTTGCCCGGCTGCTCGACGCGATCGCCCCAGGCAACCTGGTGGTGCTGCGTACCCCGTCGGCGTTGCTTGCCGGCGGCGCGGTGCTGCTGGTCGCCGCCATCGCCCGGGAGTTGGGCGCCGGCCGGGGCGCACAGGTGTTCGCGGCGGTGCTCGCCGGGTTGTCCGGCATCGTGCTCGCCAGCGGGCACCTGCTCAGCACCACCACCGTCGACCTGCTGGTCTGGTTGGTCGCGGCGTGGTGTGCGGTGCGGTTGCTGCGCACCGGTGACAGCCGCTGGGCGCTGGGCATCGGGCTGGCGCTCGGTGTGGGCATGCTCAGCAAGCTGCTGCCGGCGTTGCTGGCCGTGGGCCTGGTCGCCGGGGTGCTGATCGCCGGGCCGCGTCGGCTGCTGCGCGACACATGGGTGTTCGCCGCCGCCGGGATCACCGTGCTGCTGGCCGCGCCGAACCTGATCTGGCAGGCGGCCAACGGCTTTCCGCAGCTCGGCGTGGCCGCGTCCATCTCCGACGGCGACAGCTCCTACAGTGGTCGGCTCGACGCGTTCACCCTCCAGTTCGTCATCATCAGCCCGTACGCCGTACCGATCTGGATCGCCGGCCTCGTCGCGCTGCTGCGTCGGCCGCGGTGGCGGGCCTACCGGGCGGTGGGCTGGGCCTGGTTGGTGGTGGTCGGCATCGTGCTGATCGCCGGCGGCAAGGGTTACTACGACGCGCCACTGTTGCTGGTGCTCACCGCCGCCGGTGCGGTCGTCACCGTGGCGTGGGCGTCGCGCGGGTCACGCTGGTGGCGTCGCGGGTTGCTCGCGCTGGGCGTGGTGCCGTTCCTGCTGCCAAACGTGGTGCTGCTGCTGCCGGTGCTGCCGGCCGACCGGTTGCCCGGGTTCGTGGTCGACGTCAACTACGACGCTGGCGAGACGATCGGTTGGCCGGAGTTCGCCGACTCGCTCGCCGCCGTCCATCGGGGCCTGCCCCAGGACGAGCGCTCGCGGGCGGTCATTCTGACCGGCAACTACGGCGAGGCCGGCGCGGTCGCCCGGTACGGGCCGGCACGTGGCCTGCCCCGGGCATACTCCGGGCACAACAGCATGGTCGACTTCGGCCGGCCGCCCGCCGACGCGGACGTGGTCATCGCCGTCGGTTGGGACGGTCCCGCCCGGTTGAACGAATGGTTCGAGACCTGCACGCAGGCCGGCCGGGTGGACCAGCGGGTCGAGGTGGAGAACGACGAGAACGGCGGCCCGATCTTCGTGTGCCGGGGGCTGCGGCGTCCGTGGGCGCAGATCTGGGACACCGAGGTACGCCACACCGGCTGACCGGCCTTGCCGGTCAGCCGGCTCCGCCGCCCAACCAGGCCTGGATGCCGACCAGGGCCTCGGGGCCGGAGGTGACGTCGACGTCGCGGGCGAGGTCGGCGATGGTGATCGCGGCGAGCGCCTGACGCCACGCGTCCTCGGCCGACCACATGGCGCGGGCGACCGGGCACGGCGTGGTGCAGGCGTCGGCCGGGGTCGCGAAGGGGCCGCGCTGGCGGATCTCGGTGCAGACGAAGCTCGGGCCGGGACCGTCGACGGCGCGGACCACGTCGAGCAGGGTGATGCTCTCCGGCGCGCGGGTCAGCACGTAGCCACCCGACTTGCCCTGCACCGAGTGGATCAGGCCGGCGCGGGCCAGCGACTGGAGCTGCTTGGCGAGGTAGCTGCTGGAGACGTTGTGCAGTTCCGCGAGCTTGGCCGCCGGAACGGGCGTGTGGCTGGCGGTGAGCACCACGCAGCAGTGCAACGCCCACTCCACGCCGCCGGACATCTTCATGACGTCACCCTAGTCACCCCGTTACTCGGACTCATTCTGTCCGAGTATAGTTCTCGGACAAGGAAGGTCCGAGTTTCGCCACTCGGGCCCACAGTTACGGGAAGGTGCTTGGCATGAAGATCGCCGTACTGGGCGGAACCGGCCTCATCGGGTCGCAGGTCGTCAAGATCTTGCAGGCCGCGGGGCACGACGCGGTGCCGCTCTCGCCGTCCACCGGGGTGGACCTGCTCACCGGGCAGGGCCTGGCCGACGGGCTCGCCGGCGCCGAGGTCGTGGTCAACCTGACGAACTCGCCGACCTTCGACGAGGCCTCCCCCGCCTTCTTCCAGACGACCATGGACAACCTGCTTGCCGCCGCCGCCCGCGCGGGCGTGGGCCACGCGGTGATCCTCTCCATCGTCGGCGTCGACCAGGTGCCCGGCCTGGACTACTACCGCGCCAAGACCCTCCAGGAGGACATCCTCACGGCGGGTCCCGTTCCGTACTCGATCGTCCGCGCCACCCAGTTCTTCGAGTTCGTCGAGGCGATCATGTCCTGGACGGCCGACGACACCACCGTGCGGCTGCCCGGTACCCCGGTGCAGCCGATGGCCGCCGCCGACGTGGCGCAGGCCGTCGCCGAGGTCAGCATGGGCGCCCCGCTCAAGGGCGTGCGCAACGTCGCCGGCCCGGACGTCTTCGCCCTCGACGAGTTGGGGCGGATCACCCTGGCCGCCCGTGGTGACCAGCGCACCGTGACCACCGACAACGGTGCCGGCATGTTCGCCGCCGTGTCCGGCGACGTGCTCATCGGCGCCGACGACGCCGTCATCGCGCCCACCGCCTACCGGGAGTGGCTCAGCCGCCAGGCCTGAGGCGTCGACTCGCCCCGCACGCCGCCGTGGCAGACGATCACGACGGCGGCGTGCGGGTTGCGGCCCGCCACTCGCGCGCCAGCACCGCGAAGACGAGTTCGTCGGCCCACTCCCCGTCGAACAGGTAACTCTCGACATGGCGGGCCTCCGGCCGCATGCCGAGCCGCGCCATCATCCGGGCCGACGCCTCGTTGCGACTGTGGCACCGGCCGTAGACCCGGTGCAGCCCGACCTCATCGAACCCCCAGGCCAGCAGTGCCGTGGCAGCCTCGGTGGCGTACCCGCGACCACAGTGGTCGGGGTGGAAGACGAACCCGAGTTCGGCGCTACTGTCGAGCCGGCTGCGCCACACCAACTCCACAGTCCCGATCACCCCAGCGTCGGTGACCACCGCCACCGTCAGACAGTCGCCCTCCGCGCGCCACGCGTCCTCGCCCGCCATGGCCACCACCGACGCCCGCGACTGCGCACGGGTACGCGGCTCGCCGCCGAGCGTCCAGCGCACGACGTCGGGTCGGCGCTGAAACGCGTACACGTCGTCGAGGTCGTCGATCGTCACCGGGCGCAGGACGAGCCGTGCGGTACGGATCGGGTAGCTCGGCCGGAACATCACGCGATCGTAGAGACCGGCGCGGGGTGCTCGGCCGCCGGCCGACCGACGGCAGGGACGCGGGGCAACAGCAGCGGGCTGGTGAAGACCACCAGCCCGGCGACCGCGATCGCCGTGCGAGGGCTGGTGGCCTCGGCGAGCAGCCCGCCGAGCGCGCTGAGGACGGCGATGGCCACGCCGCTGCCGATCGACCAGGCCGACAGGGTACGGACGATGTGACCCTTCGGGGTCTGTTCCAGCCGGTAGGTGGCCAGCACCGGGTTGTACAGGCTCATCCCGATGATGATCGCCAGTTCGACGGCGATCACCGTGGCGAGGCCGACCACGCCGGGCTGGACGACGGCGAGGCCGATCAACCAGATCGCGCGCAGCGTGCCCACGGTGCGGATGACCCGGTGTTGGCCGTAGCGCGCCACGACCCGGCGGGCCAGACGGGACCCGACGAGACCGCCGACGCGGGGCAGGGCGAAGGCGAGGCCGTACTGCCAGGGCGGGAACCCCAGCTCGCCGAGGAGGAGTACGGCAAGCAGCGGCTCGGTGGCCATGATCAGCCCGCTGACGAGCAGTTGGTTGAGGTAGAGCGCGCGCAGGCCGCGGTGGGTGAACAGGTGCCGCCAACCGGCGAGCAGCTCACCGGTCCGGACCCGGCTGCCGCCGGTGCGCCCCGGGTGCTCCCCGTGGCCGCGGATGGCGGTGATGCCCAGCGCCGAGAGCAGGTAGCTGAACGCGTCGGCGACGACGGTGACGACCGGCCCGAACAGGCCGACCGCCGCGCCGCCCAGCGGCGGCCCGATCGCGATCGCGCTCCAGGTCGTCGACTCGAACCGCGCGTTGGCCACCAGGAGGTCATCCGGTCGGACGAGAGACCTCAGCAGGGCGCCGCTGGCCGCGGTGAAGGCGATCCGGGCGGTGGCGACCACGGCCGAGACGACAAGCAACTGCCCGAAGCTGAGCCGGCCCAGGGCGTACGCGACGGGGATCGACAGCAGGACCGCGAACCGGATCAGGTCCATGGCGATCATCACCTGCCGCTTGCTGTGGAACTCGACCCAGGGCCCGAGCGGCACCGCGAGCAGCGCGCCCACCGCCGGCCCCAGCGCGGCCAGCACGGACACCTGGGCGGGGCTGGCGTGGAGCACCAGCACGGCGATCAACGGCAACGCTCCGAACCCCAGCCCAGAGCCGTAGGCGCTGACCGCGTACGACGCCCACAACCAGCCGAACCGCCGCCCCAGCGACACGCCGCACCCCCGCTCCGACAACTCGACGTTGACCGCGAGGATCACAGCAACGCCGGTGATCGCAGGTCAAACAACCGACGCCGGGGCGAGTCACAACCCGACGTTGTGTCCGTAGGGTTGCCGGGTGAATCTCGACGCCGTACGCACGTTCGTCGCCGCCGCCGACGCCGGCCAGTTCCAGGACGCCGCGGTCGCGCTGTCGATCACCCAGCAGGCCGTCTCCAAGCGCATCGCCGCCCTGGAGAAGGACCTCGGCGTACGACTGTTCACCCGCACGGCTCGCGGCACCCACCTGACCGTCGACGGTCAGACGTTCCTCCCACACGCCCGTGAATTGCTCCGGGCCGAGGCGCGCGCCGACGCCTCGGTACGCCCCGGCCGACGGGCACTGCGGGTCGACGTGCACAGCCGACGGATCGCACCGGCGGTGCTGTTGCAGGACTTCCACCGTGCGTACCCCCGCATCGAGCTGGACGTCGTCACCCTCGACGCCGACGTCCACGCCGCGACCGCCGCCGTCGAGGCGGGCACCGTCGACGCCACCTTCCACGCCGTCACCGTCGCCGCGCGCCACCTACCGGCGGCGATCCGGACCGTGCGGGTGATCGACGAGCACCACGAGCTGCTCGTCGGCCCACGCCACGCGCTCGCCAACGCCGGCAGCGTCACGCCCGCGCACCTCGCCGAGCACCGCATCTGGATGCCCGGCCTGGCCCCCGGGACCGAGTGGGCCGACTACTACGACGAACTCGCCGCCGCGTTCGGCCTCACCATCGACCTGGTCGGGCCGGTCTTCGGCAACGAGGTGCTGCTGGCCGAGATCGCCGACTCCGCGGAGCTGGCGACCCTCGCGGGCGAGCGCACCCGCTATCTGTGGCCGGACAGCTACGACCTGCGGCGCGTACCGGTGCGCGACCCCGCGCCGATCTATCCCCTGTCGCTCATCTGGCGCGACGACAACCCCCATCCCGCACTGCGCACACTTCGCGACTACCTCGACTCCCGACGGGCACAGGCACCCGCCACCGAGGTCTGGCTGCCGCACTGGGGTCGGTGACCGGCCCACCCCGATCGGGCGGTTGACGTCCGCGACCCTCCCCTGTCAGACCTCTGTGACACGGGGTGTCAGAGAAATCTGACGCTCCCGCTGAGAGGGGAAACCAGGATGAGCGGCACCTCGCCGACAGGTGACGAACTCGTGTCGCTGCTGCCCGCACCGGCCAGCCCGCACCGGCTGCGCGGTGGACATCGCGCAGACCTCCACCGCCGACCGCTCGCCGCGGTCTGCCGACAGCACGACCGCCCACCGGCCGGAGCGCGGCCAATCGCCAGACGGGCGCGCCGTCGTGTCAGCGTCGTTCGACGATGGTGCGTGACGTGGGTACGGTGACACGGTGCTCGCGGCCGTGAAGGGTCTGTCCCGCTACCACACCGAGGAGTCGCTGCGCGCCTACCTGCTGGAGCGCTCACACCGCACCGAGACCGGCTGCCTGGTCGTCGAAGGTTACGGGCAGCGCCGCGGGGTGCACCAGAAGGTCGCGGGCCGGGCGTGGGCGCACATCGCCGCGTACGTCGTCTTCCTCGGCGGGTACGACCCCGCCCTCGACGTCGACCAGACCTGCGGCGCCGCCGACTGTATCGAGCCGACTCATCTGCGACAGCTCAGCCGGACCGACGCCTGCCGCAGCCGAGTCCAACCGGCACAGTGCCGCAACGGCCACGACCGTGAGCTCGACCCGGCGACCGGCCGATACCGTCGGGTCTGCCGGACGTGCAACCGAGAGGCGCAGCGGCGGTGGCGTGAACGCGAGGCCGCCGCCGTGGCCCAGGCCCGCGCCACGTACGGCCGCTCGTCGTAGCGGCCCTCCGCCGCATCGAGAGGCCACCTGAGTTACCCGCCAACACGCGCGCACCGGACGTCCCAGACGCTTACACCAGCGCAAATCCTTACGCACAAGAACTGTCATTATGGTGCATGGTCGGTTTGCCCGAAATGTGGTGGGTAATTATTGGATTAGTGTTACCAGTAAACCGTTAATCCTCGCGAGGTCGCAACCGGAGTTGCGGGAGGCTCTGTCGAAGAGCAGCCTGAGCCGGTGTTCTCCACAGCGGAACGGGACCTGGTCCGACGACGGCTCCTGCACCTCGCCAAACACGACCCCGCTGTCGTCGCCGCCGCGATCACCGGCTCCCACGCCACTGACGACGAGGACCGCTGGTCAGACGTCGACCTGGCCTTCGCGGTCAGCGAACCACTCGACGCCGTCATGCACCGGTGGACGCAACACCTGTACCGGGACTTCGCCGCCGCCCATCACTGGGACCTGCCGTCCGGGCCTGTCATCTACCGGGTGTTCCTGCTTCCGCACGGCCTGGAGGTCGACCTCGCGTTCAGCCCGGAAGCCGACTTCGGGCCTCGCGGCCCGAGTTGGCGACTCGTGTTCGGACGATCCACACCGGCGCAGCCGGTCATGCCGAGCGGCCACGACGGCATCGCCGGTCTGGCCTGGCACCACGCACTACACGCGCGGATCAGCATCGAGCGCGGCAGGTACTGGCAGGCGGAGCACTGGATCAGCGCGCTGCGGACGCAGACGATCGCGCTCGCCTGCCAATGTCTGGGCCACCCCATCAGCTACGCCAAGGGCGCCCATCTCCTACCCGCCACCATCACCGCCCCGCTCGAAACGACACTTGTCCGCTCCCTGGACGAGACCGAGTTACGCCGCGCACTGTCGGCCGCCGTAGCGGCCCTGAGCACCGAACTCACTCGTACGGACCCGGCCCTGGCCGACCGACTACGCCCGATTCTCAGCGAACTCGCCGCAGAACGATGACCATCAACGCGACTGCCCAGGAGTCCTCCGAACCACCGGCCAGGTCGCCCGTGGGGCCGGCCGGCGTGCCGCTCATCTCGTCGCGGTGGCCCATTCGGCCGCCGTCGCCGGGCTGTAGTACCGGGTGAAACCGCAGGTCCACGCGATCGGGTCGGTGAGCGGTGCGCCACCCCAGCGGGGCGTGCCGGACACGAGCAACCGCGTGCCGACCTGATAGGCGGGGGCATGCTCGGACGTGGCGTCGCCCGGCGCGGGGACCGGGACGGGCGGCGACATGTCCACCACGGCAGTGCCCCCAGACCCACCCCTGAACCAGGTGTGCACCTGGAAGGTCACCGATCGCAGGTCCAGCGGGGGATTCTCACCGCGCCCGGTTCGTGCCGGCCCGATGCCGGTCACGGTGCCGTCGAAGGCGAAGGCCTGCTCGGCGAGCGTCTCCGGGGAATACAGCTTGACGCACTGCGCCGCGCCGAAGGCGAGCGGATCGCCCGGCCTGACCCCGGCTGGCAGATCGGCCGCCGGCGCCGGAGGGCCAGCCGAGAACGAGGGCGTGACCGGCGGCTGCGCCTGTGGCGTCGGGGCCGGCCGGTGGACGCCATACACACCCGCCGCGACGATCACCGCGGTCGAGGCCGCCGCCACCATCAGAATCCGGCGCCTGCGGTGGACCCGGCGCACCGCCGCGGCGGCCACGGCCCGCTCGTCGGGAGCGTCGGCAGCCTCGGCGGCGAACAGCTCGCGCAGCTCGCGTTCCGTCGACTGGTTCATCGGGTCTCCCTCTGTGCGTCGATGGCAGCCGGCCCGCGCAGGCTCGCCAGGGCACGCGAGGCGGTGGCCCGCACCGAGCTCTCGCTGACCCCCATGGCCGCGGCGATGGCCGCGTCGTCTAGGTCGGCGTAGTACCGCAGGACAAGCACCGTGCGGGCGCGCGGGGCGAGCCCGCTCAACAGCACCCGCATCTGGTCCCGGGCGGCGACCGCGTCGGCCGGGTCGGCGACCGTGGCGCCGGTCTCCTGGCGCAGGTCGACGGGCCGCTCCGTCGTCCAACGTCGGCGACGCCAGCTCAGATGCGCGTTCACCAGCATGCGGCGTACATAAGCTTCGGGGTCTGCCGCCGCGCGCACCCGCCTCCAGTGCCGGTACGCATCGGCAAGCACGGTCTCGGCGAGATCCTCCGCCACCTGCCGGTCGCCGCTCAGGACGAACGCCAGGCGCACCAGCGACCGGCCATACCCCGCCACGAAGTCCTCGAACGACACGCCCGCTCCCGTCAGTGCTCCTCACCAGAAAGACGCATCGGCCGCAACCCCACGCTGCACACCCGCCCCTGTCAGCTCGGCGTAGGGCCGTACGCCGTGGGGTGTCGTGGCGACGTACCGGCGTAGCGGCACGTCGCCACGGCACCTGGCAGGTCGGCGAGATCAGTGGGCAGGTCTGCCGAACCACCGGAACAGGTGCTCGTCCAGGTCCTGCTGGTCGTCGCCGACCCAGGCGACGTGACCGTCCGGCCGGACCAGGACGCCCGGGGCGTCCAGGTCGGCAGTGGAATCCGCGAGGTGGTCGACCCGGTCCGACCAGCCGCCGACGGTCAGGCGTTCGGTGCGGTCCAGTAGGAGACCACGCCCGCCGTGCAGCAGACCGTAGAGGTGGCCCTGTTTCACGTCGATGTCGGGCAGGCGGCGACCGAGCAGATCGGGGCCCGCGCCGAAGTCGTAGCGGATGCCGATGGCGGTGATCTTCGCAAGGAGGTGGAGGTTCACCTCGTCGAAGTCCATCAGCTCGGTGAGCAACCTCCGCACGGCCTGGGCGCCCGGTTCGGTGGACAGCAGTTCCGTCTGCGCCCGGGTGTTGTCCAGCACCTGCGCGGCGACCGGATGACGCTCGGCCTGGTAGGTGTCGAGTAGTGTCTCCGGCGCCCAACCGCGGACCTGCGCGGCCAGTTTCCACCCCAGGTTGACCGCGTCCTGGACGCCCAGGTTGAGGCCCTGTCCGCCGATGGGTGGATGGATGTGCGCGGCGTCGCCGGCCAACAGCACCCGCCCGACCCGGTACCGCTCGGCGAGCCGGGTGGCGTCCCCGAAGCGGGACAGCCAGCGCGGCGAGTGCACACCGAAGTCGGTTCCGGCGATGGCCCGCAACTGGTCGCGGAAATCCGCGATGGTGGGCGGCTCCGTTCGGTCGCTGAGCCCTGCGGCGGGGACCAGCACGCTGTAGGCCTGACCGCCCGCCGGCCGTACCCAGAACGGCTTGTGGGTCTGACCGACGGCGGTCATCGTGGCCGCGATCTCCGCCTGCGGCACACCCACTTCCATCTCGCCCATCAGCGTCTCGGTCCGGGCGGGCTCGCCGGGGAAGCCGACGCCGAGCAGTTTGCGCACCGTGCTGCGCCCGCCGTCACAGCCGACGAGATAGCGGGTGCGCAGCCGTTCGGTGTCGGACAGCTCGACGGTGACACCGTCGTCGTCCTGCTGGAACCCGGTGACGGCGCGGCCGCGCCGGACCTGCGCGCCCAGTTCGGTCGCGTGTTCTTCGAGTAGACGTTCGATGACCGGCTGTGGGATGCCCAGCAGGTAGGCGTACCGGGAGTCCACGCCGCTGGGCGCGGGTTTGGCGATGGCGGCGAAGTAGGCGCCGGCCGGACGCTGTCTGCCGTGCGGGAGGATGCGCTCCAGTAGCCCGCGCATCGCCATCAGTTCGAGACTGCGGATGTGCAGGCCGACGATGCGGACGAACGACGTCGGTTCGGTCTCCTTCTCGACGACGAGTACCCGTACGTCGTGCAGGCGTAGTTCGGCGGCGAGCATCGCGCCGGTCGGCCCGCAACCGGCGATGATCACGTCGTACGGGCGGGGTGCGCGACCGGTGTCGGCGGTCTGAGGGTGCATGGGTGTGGCCTTTCGGGAGTGCCGTGTTGGCAGGGCACTCCCGGCGACACCTACGTCGATCGCCCGACCGTGACGGCAAGGGGGAGCACCCACATCGCTGCGACGTTCATGGGTCTCACCTCCTCGGGCAGGTGTCGCGGTCACCTGCAAGCTATACCCTCGGCGCGATCTCGTCGACGTCTTTTCCCGGTGGGTCCGGGAGGGCGTACCGCGGTGCTCGAGAGCATCGTGGCCCAGCGGTGACCGGCGGGAGTGCGGGTCAGCGCAGCATCGCCCGGGTCATTCGGCGGGTGGCGACGTACATCGCGATCGACCCGAACGCGAGGAGGTAGGCCACCGGGATCAGCAGGTCCCAGCTCAGGTGGCCCAGCGCGGGTTCCCGGACCAGTTCGATGCTGTGGTAGAGCGGCAGCACCTGGATCAGGGGCCGCACCGCCTCCGGGTAGACCGACAGCGGGTAGAACGTCGTCGCGAAGAGGTACATCGGCAGCATGAACAACTGGATGTACTGGAAGTCGGGGAAGTCGCGCAGGTACGTCGTGACGGCCAGTCCGCCGGCGGCGAACGCGTACGAGATCAGCACCGACGCCGGTAGGGCCACCAGCACCCAGGCCGAGGTGACCAGACCGCCGACCGCCATGACGGTCAGGAAGCCGATCGAGGTCAACAGACCGTTGATCATCGCGCTGGTCACCTCGCCGACGGCGATGTCGGTGACGGAGAGCGGGGTCGGCAGGATCGCCTCGTAGGTCTTCTCGACCCTCATCCGGATGAAGACGCCGAAGCTGGTCTGGTTGAACGCCGTGTTCATCGCCGTGGTCGCCAGGATCGCCGGGGCCACGTAGGCGGCGTACGGGACGTCGACGCCGGGGACCGTGCCGACGAGCATCCCGACGCCGACGCCGATCGAGAGCAGGTACAGGATCGGTTCGACGAGCGCGTTGAGCAGCGGCGTCACCGACCGGCGGTAGATCATGAAGTTGCGTTCGATGAGCGCCAGGGCGCGGCGTCTCGTCCAGGCGGGTACGGCGACGGTGGTCATGGTGTCTCCACGAGGCTCTGGACGTGTGTCGTCACGGGTGCAACCGCCGGCGGTAGGTGACCCGGGCGACCAGGAAACCGCCGACCGCGAGCGCCAGCAGGTACGCGATGTGCACGGAGCTGCCGGTGAGCGTCGCCGTGCCGAGGCTGAGCGTGCGGCACAGCTCCACCCCGTGCCAGAGCGGCAGTAGGTAGGACACCGGTCGGATCCACTCGGGCAGCTGCGAGACGGCGAAGAACGTGCCGGAGAACATGTAGAGCGGCATGATGACGAAGCGGAACACCGTGTCGATGTGGCGCAGCTTGCGGACGCCGACCGCCCACGCGGCGGCGGGTGCGGCGAACGCGACCCCGGTCAGCGTCGCGCCGAGCAGGGCGCCGACCGCCCACGCGCCCTCGACCAGCCCGAACGCGGCCATCACCACGACGAAGGCGCCGCTGGCGATGAGCACCCGGAAGGTGATGAAGAGCAGGTGCCCGGCGGCGAGCTGCTCCGGTTTCAGCGGTGTCGGCGCGGCGCTGCGGTACGACCCGAAGCCCGCAGCCCGGGCGACCCCTGCGGACGCTTCCAGGAACGCGTTCTGCATCGCGGCGGCGGCCAGCATGCCCGGGGCGAAGAACGCCGCGTAGGAGACGCCGGCGATCTGGGCCGGCGTGTTGTCGTCGACGAGGGCGCCCAGGCCGGCCCCGATGCCGATGAGGAACAGCAACGGGTTCAACACGTTGATCACGATCGAGCCCCGCCAGGTACGCCGGTAGCGCGTGAGCCAGTATCGGAAGACGCGAAGCACTGGTGCTCTCTCCCCTGCTACTCGATGAGCGATCGGCCGGTGAGCTTGAGGAACACGTCCTCCAACGTCGCGCGGCGGACCAGTGCGGTGAGCGGGGTCAGTGACATGGCGTGCACCGTGGCGAGGGCGGCCTCGCCGTCGGCGGTGTAGACGAGCACCCGGTCAGGGAGCAGCTCCACCCGGCCCTCGGCGTCGTTGCCGCCGGTGGCCAGCACCGACGTGCGGAGCTTCTCCGCTGCGGTGTCCCGTTCGTCGAGGCGGAAGCGGAGTTCGAGAACCTCCCGCGTGGCGTACCGGGAGATCAGTTCCTGGGGTGAGCCCTGCGCGACGATGCGGCCGTGGTCGACCACGACGAGCCGGTCGCAGAGTTGCTCGGCCTCGTCCATGTAGTGCGTGGTGAGGATGAGCGTGACGCCCTGCTGTTTGAGCTGGAAGAGCCGGTCCCACAGGATGTGTCGGGCCTGCGGGTCGAGGCCGGTGGTCGGCTCGTCGAGCAGCAGGATGTCCGGTTCGTTGATCAGGGAGCGGGCGATGGTGAGCCGTCGACGCATACCGCCGGAGAGCGTCTCGACCTGGTCACCGGCTTTCTCCCGCAGTTGGGCGAAGTCGAGCAGGCGGGTCGTGCGCTCCCGGATGACGGCCCTCGGCAGGCCGAAGTACCGCCCGTAGATGTGCAGGTTCTCCCGCACGGTGAGCTCGTTGTCCAGGTAGTCGTCCTGGGTGACGACACCCAGCCGGGCGCGGATCTCCGGCCCCTGTCTCGTCGGGTCCATGCCCAGCACGCGCAGGCTGCCACCGCTGATCGGTGACGTCGCGGCGATCATCCGCATGGTCGTGGACTTGCCGGCGCCGTTGGGGCCGAGGAGCCCGAAGGACTCCCCCCGTTCGAGGGCGAAGGTGATGCCGTCGACGGCCCGGAACTCCGCTGTGGACCCACGTGGTGGATAGACCTTGGTGAGGTCTGTCGCCTCGACCAGGGGATGGTTGCTCACCCCGGCAGCCTACGAAAAGTCGACAGTGGAGTGCAAGAATTTAACAGCGCTCGGAAATTTTCGAACGTTGTGGCGGGCTTTGACTCTCGACCGGGTTGAGGCCCGACCATCGGCGACATGACCGACGACCCGACCATGACCCGCATCATCGAGGCCGTACAGCTCGGCCAGAGTGGCGCACCCGGCCGCGCCCGCGAGCTGCTCACCCTGCTCTGGGACGAGCTGGGCCCCACCGGAGACGCCCTGCACCGGTGCACCCTGGCGCACTACCTCGCCGACCTACAGGACACCACCGAGGCGGAGCTGGGCTGGGACGAACGTGCCCTGGCCGCCGCGTCCGAGCTGACCGACGAACGCGCCCAGCGATACCTGCCCGCACTCCAGGTCCAGGTGTTCCTGCCGTCGCTGTACCTCAACCTCGCCGACTGCCACCGGCGCCTGGGCAACGTCGGCCCGGCCCGGGAACACCTCGCCCGAGCCCGGGAGCACCTGGTGCGGCTACCCGAGGACCCGTACGGCGAGAGCATCCGCGTCGCCGTGCGTGACTTCGTCGCCGACGACCCGACCGACCACCGGCGATAGGTGTCGGCGCGGGTCAGTGGCGCTGGTGGGCGACGGCCGTCCGGTACTCCTGCGGTGAACACCCGTAACGGGCACGGAAGAGGCGGCTGAAGTGGGCCCGGTCCGGAAACCCCCACCGGGCGGCGACGACATGGACCGGTTGGCGCATCAGCGGGTTGGCGAGGTCACGCCGGCACTGCTCCAGGCGTTTGGCGCGGATGAGCTCGGCAACCGTCGTCGCCTCCGCTTCGAACAGGCGGTGCAGCGATCGCAGCGAGATGTGGTGGGCGGCGGCGACACTGCGAGGGCTGAGGTCGTCACTGTCGAGGTGACGGTCGATGAAGTCCACGACGCGGGCCCGCAGCGTGGTCTGCCGGGCCTCCGGTGACAGGGCGTCCTCGATGTCGAGCTGCTGGGCGAGCGCGGCAGCCAGCAGGTCCAGTGCCACCCCGCCCAGGATCTCGGCCTGGGCCGGCTCGTACTGCTCCGGGTGCGCCGCGATGCTGCGTAGGTGGTGGACCAGCAGGCCGCCGACGCCGAGGTGCGACGGCAGCGGCGTGGCCAGCAGGCGGCGGAGCCGGTCCGCTGGCAGGGGCAGCGCCGTCCGGGGTATCTGCACGGTGATCGTGGTTGCCGGAGCGGGACCGTCCGTGCGGTGCCGGGCGACGTGTGGCCGCGCGGTGTCCAGCAGGGTGAGGTGTCTGCCGGCCTCGAGCGTGGACTCGGTGCGCTCCTGGATCAGGGTGCTGCGACCGGTCAGTGGCAGCGCGAGCTGGTACACGTCCCCCTCGGCGCCGCGGACCAGTTTCGCGGGCCGGATCGCGTCCAGCGACGGGTAGCGCAGCGAGGTCATCCGGATCCGACCCAGGTCGATGGCCTGCGCGTACGCGACGAAGTTGTCCAGCTGACCGCTGCTGATGTGCGCCGGCGCCGTCTCCTGGGCGACCAGGGCGTACCAGAACGCGAACCGGTCCCGCGGAGGCAGCACGGTTGTGTCCACCACCAGGTTGGGCAACACCGTGCCCGCCTCCCCCCACATGCGAGGATGGATTCTTGCATGCCTCGACTGTCTCCACACGTGACGGGACTCCGACCTCCGGCGCAGCACGGCGGGCCGGCGAATGCCCGCGGTGACCGGTGCCGACCTGCGGGACGCGGCCGAGGAGATGACCCGGGTGCTGGTGCCGCACCGGGAACGCGACTGGTCGACGCCGGCCGGCTCGCTGACGTGGAGCTGCTGGACGACCGCGGCGCACGTCGCGCACGATCTGCTCGCGTACGCGGGTCAGGTCACCGGCCGCCCGGATGACGGCTACCTGCCGTACGACCTGCGGGTCTCCTCCGATGCGAGCCCGGCGCAGGTGCTCACCGTGGTGCGGGCCTGCGCGGGTCTGCTCGCCGCCGCCGTCGAGGGCGCCGCGCCGGACGTGCGGGCCTGGCACTTCGGCCCGTGCGACCCGGCCGGCTTCGCCGCCATGGGGGTGGCCGAGACGGTGCTACACACCCACGACATCACCCTCGGTCTCGGTGTGCCGTGGCAGCCGCCGCAGCGGCTGAGCGCGCTGGTGCTGCGGCGGCTCTTCCCGGACGCCCCGGCCGGGGCGGCACCGGAGGTGCTGCTCTGGATGACCGGCCGCGGTGAGTTGCCCGGCCGGGCCCGGCGTACCTCCTGGGTGTGGCGGGCCGCAGTCGGCTGACCGGGCCGCCGTGCAGGGGGCGGGTGGTCGCCTGCCCGGGCGACCACCCGGTTGGAGCGCTCCGGTCAGGTCCAGCTGATGCCACGGTTGTGAACGCTGCGCATGCCCCACTCCTCTCCCCCTCGATGGCGGCCCCGTGCCCGCCAGCTGACCTCAGAGTCGGCCACTGCCTGCGCCGGCGGTAGGGGTGTCGGTGTTCGAAGTCGTTCGGGCCTGTTCGGCCGCGGGCTCGAACGTCCCGGGCGCGCTTCTTCGACCCCGTGGCCACAGCGGAACGAGAACGAGGACCGCCACCGCACCCGACAGTCCACTGAACCCGATCACCGTGGTGGCCGGCCACCTGTCGGCGGCCAGACCCGCAAGGACCATGGCCGTCCCCTGCAGGCCGCTCAGACCGGTGATGGCCACCCCGAACGCACGGCCCCGGTACTGCCCCGGCACCGCCCGACCGAACAGCGCGTTCAGCGGGATGGCGAACGCGCTCGCCGCCCCGGCCAGCACCAACAGCAGGAGCATCATCCACAGCGGAGGGACGAGCCAGGCCACCGTCAGCACCCCGGCCGACATCGCGGCCAACGGCAGGATGAGCCGGGGCCGGGCCGCCGGTGCGCAGAACCGGGTGAGCGCGACCCCGCCGAGGGCCATCCCCAACGGCGCCGCCGCCAGCAGCAGTCCGACGGTGCCGGCACCGCCGCCGTACTGTCGGGCCAGTGGTGCCATCAACCCCTCGGCCGCGTAGGTGAAGGCACTCGCCGTCCAGAGGACGAGAACGTAGGACCGCAGCCGGGAGTCACCGAAGACCACCCGCAGCCCGACCGCCCGACCCGGCCGGGGCGGGCTCGACGGCGGCCGGGGCGCGGGGCGCGAACGCACGCCCACTCCGATCAGCACGGCCGAGGCCAGAAAGGTGCCGGCGTCCACGAGCAGCGCGCCGCGCAGCGACAGCAACGCCACCAGGCTCCCCCCGACGGCGAAGCCGAGCACCTGCACCACCTGGGCGCAGATGTTGTCCACGCCGTTGGCCACGGCGTAGCGGTCGCCGTCGAGCACGTCCGGCATCAACGCCGCCCGCGCCGCCACGAACGGTGGCCGCATCAGGTTGACCACGAAGAGGAGCACCACCAGGGCCGGCGCGGGCAGGTCCGGCAGCGCCGCGAGCGGGATCAGCGCCGCACGGCCGAGGTCACACGCGATCATCACGCGTCGCCGGGGGAACCTGTCGGCGAGGCCGGACAGCAGCGGTCCGCCGGTGAGCCAGGCCAGGTAGGAACTGGCGTAGGCGAGCGCCGCCAGCGCGGCCGAGCCCGTTTCGGTGAAGACGAGGTACGCCACGGTTACGGCCGTGAGCTGGTCACCGGCCAGGGACAGCAGGTACGCGCCGAACAGGTGGCGGTACTCGCGCACCGCGAACACCTCGGCGTACGTCGCGGCCCGCACGCTCACCTCGCCCCGTCCCCTCCGCGCCGGCCGTCGCCGGGGCGCTTGGCCAGACCGTATCCGCGCTCGCGCCGTCCGGGCCGGTGGTGGGCGTTCGGAGGTGTTCGGATCCGTTCGCGTCAGGTGCGGATGGGCCGGTTGAGGGGGTGTCGACCCCGTCAACCGGCGTCGAGCGTGTGCCGGTGACCGTCGAGTGGAAAGGGCGGCCGGGCCGGCAGGATCTCCTGGAACTCGAAGCCGCACTTCTGCGCCACCCGGCAGGACGCGACGTTGTCCACCTGGTGCAGCAGGTCCAGACGCGCCACCTCGGGGAACCTGTCGAACGCCCAGCGACTCAGCGCGGTGACCGCGCGCGGTGCGACGCCCCGACCACGCGCCCAGGACGCCGTCCAGTACCCCACCTCGGGTGCCGGGCGCTGCGGCGTGACCCCCTTGAGCACCACGTTCGCCACCAGCCGTGGGCCGTCGGCCTGGTCTTCGAGGACAGCGAAGGCGTACCGGCTGCCGGTGGCCCAGTCCCGCCGCGTGCGAGCCAGCCACTGCCGGCCCTCGGTGGGGTTTGTCAACGGCAGCCGGGTCCACCGGCGCAGCACCGGGTCCCGGTACGCGTCCAGCAGGGCGTCGAGGTCGTCCTCGTGCCAGGGGCGCAGCGCGAGGTCCGGCGTCGTCGCAGAGGTGCCCGACGCCCGCAGCTCGATCAACATCCGCTCAGTCTGCCGGCGGCGTACGCGGCCGGCCAGGCGGGTCAGCGCGACAGGCGACGCCACGGCCGCCACCAGGTGCGGCGGGGTCGCCGCGCTACGGCGACGGCAGCGACCCGGTCGGTGCTGGGTGTCGGGAAGCGGGGAGGCGTGTGCTCGGCACGCCAGCGGCGGACCACGTCTTCGGTGTTCACCGGGCGCACCGCCACCCGGGGCCCGTCGTCGGGGAACCGCAGCCACGCCACGATCTGCCTGTTCAGCTGCCCCACGAAGTCGCGGACGGCCTGCTCGGTGGGCAGGTCCCGAACCTCGTCGGGGACCTGCTCGACGCGTCGGCGCAGTTGCAGCGAGGTGGGCAGCAGCAGGTCGCTGGGCAGTGCCTCGCGCTCCAGGAAACTCTTGATCCACCACGCCTCGTCGTACGGCGTGCCGCGCCCGGGGATCGGCTTGCCCATGCCGGGCAGGTCGTCGAACTCGCCGCGCTGCACGGCATCCTGGATCTTGGCCTCCACTGACGCTTCCCACGCCTCGGTCACCGTGCGGCACCTCCCTGGCCACCGTAACGCGCCGCCTCCGGCCGGCGACACGCACTCGCCAGGGGTCAGCGCGTCCGCGACGGGGAGCATTCCCGCCGCCGTGCCACCCGGGTCACCGAACGCGAATGGATCACCCCGGATCGCAGGCCACGGCCCGTCAGGTGGCTCTGGGCCGGGGCGTTCATCCCGATTACGGTCCGGGTGGGGACTATCGGACGGGGGATCGCCATGGTGAGTACGGGCGCACTGCTGGGTATCGCGCTTGTGGCGTTGGGGCTGGTGCTCACGCCCGGCCCGAACATGGTCTATCTGGTCTCCCGCTCGGTGGCGCAGGGTCGCCGAGCCGGGCTCGTCTCGCTGCTCGGGGTGGCCGCCGGCTTCGGCGTCTACCTGGCGACGGCGGTCGCCGGTCTGGCCACCGTCTTCGTCCTGGTGCCGGCGCTGTACGCGGTGGTGAAGCTCGCCGGGGCCGGCTACCTGCTCTGGCTGGCCTGGCGGACGCTGCGCCCGGGCGGGCACTCGCCGTTCCGGCCCGAGCCGCTGCCACCGGACCCGCCCCGGCGACTGTTCACCATGGGCCTGGTCACCAACCTGCTCAACCCGAAGATCGCGATCCTGTACGTGTCGCTGCTACCGCAGTTCGTCGACCCGACGCGGGGGCACCTGGCCACGCAGAGCCTGCTGCTCGGTCTGACCCAGATCGCCGTGGCGTTGAGCGTGAACGCGCTGATCGTGCTCAGCGCCGGCGCCCTCGCCGGGTTCTTCGCCCGCCGGCCGGTGTGGCTGCGGGTGCAGCGGTGGGTGACCGGCACGGCCCTCGCGGCGCTTGCCGTCCGCATCGCCGCGGACCGCTCACGCGCGGCCGTCGCCACACCCTGACCTGGCGGTCACCGCCCCCGGTGGCGGCCGAGCATCCCGGCGGCAAGCGGCGCGGCGTCCAGGTCACCGGCGGCGAGGCGAGCCGCGAGGGTACGGCGTACCAGCCGGTCGGCAAGCGCCGGCGCGTGTCGGCCGACGGCCATCTCGAGGCGCCCGCGTGCGGTGGTCGCCACGTCACGGGGCGCCCGCCGGGCGGCGGCGGTGCGCAGGATCGCCGCGACGACCCCTTCGACGGGCTCGGGGCGGGACACCCCCCGCAGGGACAACCCGGCCTCGGCGGTGCTGTCGTGGATCGGCGAGTCGACCATGCTCGGGTAGACGACGCTCACCCCGACGTGGGTGCCCACCTCGTGGCGCAGCGCGTCGGCGTAGGCGACCAGGGCCCGTTTGCTCACCCCGTACGCGGCGGCGAGCGGCAGCGGCAGCACCGCCATCCGGCTGGCCACGAAGATCACCCGCCCGCGTGCGGTGAGCAGTGGGGGCAGCGCCGCGGCGGTGGTGCGCCAGGCGGCGAGCAGGTTGACCTCCAGTTGCCGGCGGACCACCTCGTCGGGAGGCAACTCGGCCGGCGCGGGACCACCGACCCCGGCGTTGTTGACAAGCAGGTCGAGCCCGCCGAGGCGGTCGGTGGCGGCCCGTACCGCCGCCGGTACGGCGTCCGGGTCGGTCAGGTCGCAGCCGAGCACCGGCACGTCGTCGTCGGGGCGGGCGTGCAGGTCGAGCCCCACCACCCGGGCGCCGACCGCGCTCAGCGCCGCGCCGAGGTGGCGGCCGAACGTCCCGGCCGCCCCGGTGACCAGCACCCGCCGACCGGCCAGCGACCGACCACTCACCGGGAGGCCTGCACCGGGGCCGCCGCACCGGAGCGGGCGCGGCCGGTCCCGGCGGTCAACTCCCGGGCCAGCTCGGCCAGGTAGACGTCGAAGTCCACTCGCATCGCCGGGCGGCGCTGACCCCAGCGGGCGGTCGCGGCCCGCAGCTCGGCCCGGCAGACGGCGCGCTGCCGGTCCGGGTCCGGCAGCGCGTACCGGCCGGCGAGGTGCGCCGCGATCAGCTTGGCCTGCGCCTCGACCAGGGGGAACGCGGAGCCGGTGGACTGCATCAACCCGACGAAGCTCAGACCGGGGGCGTCGGGGTGGAACACGTGCCGGTACAGCGGCAGCGTGTCGGCGCCACCGGCGAGCAGCGCCGGGTCGAGGAAGGGGACGTCCACCCGGTAGCCGGTGCACCAGATGATCAGGTCGACGCTGTCGCTGCGCCCGTCGGTGAACTCCACCCGGTCGCCGTCGAGGGCGGTGACGCCGGGGCGGGCCTCGACGTCACCGTGGGTCAGCCGCGACAGCAGCGCGTCGGAGAGCGTCGGGTGGTCCTGCAGGAAGCCGTGCGTCGGTGCGGGCAGCCCGTAGCGGGTGGGGTTGCCGACGGTGGTGCTCAGCACCGTCTGGCTGACCCGTTGGCGCAGCCGCCAGGGCAGCCGGCGGGCCAGCGCCCCGTTGAGGGTGTCCGAGGGGCGACCCAGCAGGTACTTCGGCACCACCCAGACGCCTCGGCGCAGCGACAGCAGGGTGCGGGTGGCGGCGTACGACGCGTCCACGGCGATGTCCATCGCGGAGTTGCCGCCGCCGACGACCAACACCCGCCGGCCGGCCAACTGCTCCGGGCCCCGGTAGTCGTGGCTGTGGATCTGCTCGGCGGTGCAGGTGCCGGGGTACCCGGGCTGCGGCAACCGGGGCACCCGGTTGTGCCCGTTGGCGACGACCACGGCGTCGACGGTCACCTCGACCGGGCCGGTCGGACCGTTGGCGGCCACGGTCCAGGTGCCGGGGGGATTCTGGGTGACCCGCTCGACGGTGTGCCGCAGCCGAATGGTGTCGCCCAACCCGAACCGGGTGGCGTAGTCGGCGAGGTAACCGGCGACCCGACGGTGGTCGGGGTAGTCGGGCCAGTCGGTGGGCATCGGGTGGTCGGCGAACTGGGTGCGACCACGGCTGGTGTTGAGGTGCAGCGTCCGGTACGCGGGCGAGTCGGGCGCCCCGAACACCCACAGGCCGCCGACCTGCTCGGCTGCCTCGAAACCGACCGTCGGCACGTCGGCGTCGCGCAGTGCCTTGACCGCGGCGAGTCCGGCGGCGCCGGCGCCGATCACCGCCACCCGAGGTGGTACGCCCATTGCCGCCCCCACTAATCCAACGTCCGATGGATAATCGTCGTGCGGCGGCGGCCCGTCAAGGGGTCGGCGCCCCGTACAGCCCGTCCAGCAGGCGGTGCACGAACGCCCGGAACTCGCGCCGTTCCCGGGCGCCGGGCGCGCCCGCGGCAAGCGCCACCACGTGCCCGTGCGTCGCCCACACCAGACTCCGTACGGTGATGTGCGGGGTCGGCTCGGCCAGCGCGCCGGCCGCCGCGGCGGCGGTGAGCAGCTCCGCGACCAGCCGGTACAGCGGGTCGGCGTAGCGCTGGTCCAGCTCGGCGTGCCGGTGCGGCTCCAACCAGCGGCGCAACCACAGCGCCGTGGTCTCAGGGCGGTCCTCGAGGAAGTCGACGAAGACGTCCACCAGCTCGTGCAGAGCCCGCCGCGCCGCATCCGGGCCCGCGTCGAGAGCGGTGCGGGCCTGCTCGGCAGCCTCGGTCAGCACCTCCCGCTCGGCGGCGAACACCCGGGCGAAGCACGCGTCGTAGAGGGCCGCCTTCGTACCCGTGTGGTGGGCGACCGTGGCCACGTCGACGCCGGCCGCGGCGGCGACCTCCCGCAGCCCGACGGCGTCGAAGCCCCGCTCGGCGAAGAGCGCGGTCGCCGCGGTGAGGACCACCTCACGGGTCGGCCGGGTCTCGTCGCGGCGGGGCCGACCCGGGCGGCGGCGGGGCATGGTCATGGCCGTCATTCTGCCCCTAGAATCCAGCAACCGTTGGATTGCGGAGAGGATGCGGCGATGACCGGGCTGGACCGGCGGCCCGCGGCCGCCACCGACGCGACGCTGCCCCGCGGCCCGCTGGCGGGCTTCGCCGCCGGCTCGCTCGGCATGGGCGTCTGGGTGACCGTGCCCGGCCTGCTGCTGCTCTACTTCCTCACCGACGTGCTGGCCGTCGGGCCGTGGCTGGCCGGCCTCGCGCTGCTGCTGCCGAAGGTCGCCGACGTGCTGCTGCACCCCTGGGTGGGGCACCGCGCCGACGTCGAGCAGACCCGTCGTGGCGACCGGCGTCGCCTGCTGCTGCTCGGGTGCGCCCTGCCGGTCGCGTTCGCCGCGCTCTTCGCCGTGCCCGGCGGCCTGACCGGCGCGCCGGCGGCCGCGTGGGTGGCGGTGTTCTTCGTCGCCGGCAACCTGCTCTTCGCCGCCTACCAGGTTCCCTACCTGGCCACCCCGGCCGACCTGCGGATCGGCTACCACGAACGCACCCGGCTGATGGCGTTCCGGATGGTGGTGCTGACCCTGGGCATCCTGGTCTCCGGGTTGCTGGCCCCGCTGCTCACCGGCGGCGACGCCGCGACCCGGGGCGGCTACCAGCGCATGGGTGTGGTCCTCGCCGTGGGAATGCTGCTGGCCATGCTCGTCGGTGTCGCCGGCATCGCCCGGCTGCGCGGGTCCGCGCCGGGTAGCGCCGCGCCCGCGCACGGCGGGTGGCGGGCGCTGCGCACCGCGCTGCGCGATCCCCAGTTCCGGTGGCTGGCCGCCGCCTACCTGGCGATGTCCACCACCACCCACCTGGTCCTCGCCGGAGTGCCCTACTACGCCGAGTACGAGCTGCGCGCGCCCGGCCTGACCACGGTGCTGGTGGCCGCGTTCGTGGCGCCGGCGCTGCTGGTCACCCCGGCCTGGCTGGTGCTGGCCCGCCGGGTCGGCAAGCAGCGGGCACTGCTCGGCGCGCAGGGCGCGTTCGCCCTCGGCGCGCTGGTGCTGGCGGTGGGCCGCCCGGCCGGCCTGCCGGTGCTCATCGGCGCGGTGGCGGTGCTCGGGGTGGCGTTCGCGGGCATGCAGTTGCTGCCCTTCTCGATGCTGCCCGACGTGATCCGCGCCGCCGGCAGCACCGGGGCCGGCACCTACACCGGGGTGTGGACGGCCACCGAGGCCACCGGCGCGGCCCTGGGCCCGTACGCCTACGCGCTGTGCCTGACCGTGGGTGGTTTCGTGGCCTCGACGGCCGGTGAGTCGCCGGTGCAGCCCGACGCCGCGCTCGCGGCGGTCCGCTACGGCTTCGGGTTGCTGCCGGCGGCGGCGATGCTCGTGGCGGTGCTGCTGCAACGCCGCTACACCCTGGACGCGGCGGCCCGGGCGACGAGCTGACCGGCCGGCACTAGACTTCGCCCTCGATGGACGCCCAGCCCCCCACCACCGACACCGAGACCCGCCCGTGTGCCCACTGTGGACGGCCGGTGCCGCAGCGGGTCGGCGCGGGTCGACCGTTTCGCTACTGCCGCGACAACGACGGCGCCTGCCAGCGCGCCTCCCGCAACAGCCGGATGCGCCACCGCAACGCCCCCGGCCTGCCCGGGCAGGTGGCCCGCACCTGGGAGGCGGTGGACCGGCTCGACCAGATCGTCGAGACGCTGACCGAGTCGCTGCACGCCGAGTTGTCCCCGGTGGGGGTGCAGCGCCAGCTCGCCCAGGCCCGCGCGGACGCCGCCACCGAGGTCGCGGCGGCGCAGACCGAACGTGACGAGGCCCGCGACGACGCCGAGACCGCCGCCGCCGACGCGGCGCGCGCCCGCGAGCAGGCCCGCGACGCCCGTGCCGAGGCCGACGACGCCCGCCAGCGCGCCGACCTGGCGCAGCGGCAGGCCGCCGCCGCCGACGAGCGGGCCCAGCACGCCGAGGCCGTCCGCGACCGGGCCCGCCACGACGCCAGCGCCGCCGAGGCGCTGCGCGCCCAGGCCGAACGCGACCGCGACCAGGCCCGCGCCGAGGTGCGCGACCTGCGCGCGGAGCGCGACGCCGAACGGCAGCGGGTGGCCGACCTGGGCGTGGAACGTGACGCGCTGCGCGCCGAGGCGCAACGGGCCACCCGGGCCGCCGCCGAGGCGACCGAGCGGGCCGGGCGGTGGCAGGCCGAGGTGCAGGACGTCCGGCGTCAGATCGAGCAGTCCCGGGCCGACGCGGCACGCACCCGCGCCGAGGCCGCCGACGCGGCCCGCGCGCGCGAGCAGGCCGACCGGGCCCGCGACCGCGCCGAGGTCGCCGCCCGGCAGGCCGACGAGGCCCGGCAGGAGGCCGCGGAACTCACCGCGCGGCTGCAAGCCGAGCTGGCGGCCCTAGCCGCCCACCGCGACACCCTCAGCGGCGAGCTGACCGTGGCCCGGCAGGCCGCGGCCACCGCCGAGGGTCAGCGCACCGCCCTGACGGTACGACTCGACGCCGCCGAGACCGACCGGGACCTCGCCCAGCGGCGGGTGGCACAGCTCGGTGACCAGGTCAGCGACCTGGCGCTGGCGCTGGCCCGCCTGGGCGCCGCCACTCCCGGCGACGCCACCTGACGCTCGCGGCGCAACCTTCGATAGGCTCGGGCGGTTAACCACCCCGGTGGCAGCGGACACACCCGTTGTCGCGACCCGCCTGGGGATCACCTCACCGGGTGACCGTCCCGGCCGGCTACCCTTGGTCGCGGCCCACCCGTGGACGCCTCACGCCCTCGGGCGGGAATGGCGCGACGGGGACGCACCGTTACACCCAGAAGACCAGCACCACGAACGAGGGGAAGTCGATCATGGGCGAGCGTATGCTGCGCGGAAGCCGCCTTGGCGCGGTGAGCTACGAATCCGACCGCAACACGGAGCTCGCGCCGCGTCAGACCCGCGAGTACCTCTGCGCCAAGGGCCACCAGTTCGAGGTGCCGTTCGCCGTCGACGCCGAGGTCCCGACGACCTGGGAATGCAAGTTCGACGGCAGCGTCGCCCGACTCGTCGACGGCAACGAGCCGGAGCAGAAGAAGGCCAAGCCCCCGCGTACCCACTGGGACATGCTCCTGGAGCGGCGTTCCATCGCCGAGCTGGAGGACATCCTGGAGGAGCGCCTGCAGGAGGTTCGGACCCGCCGCGGCCGCGCCTGAGCCGCACGAGACACCACGACGACGCCCCCGGGGTTCTCCCCGGGGGCGTCGTCATGTCTGTGGGTGGTCTGGTCTCAGTGCCGGGGCTCGACGATCTCACCCTCGATGGCCCGACCGCCGTCGACCACCACCGGCTGCTCCGGCTGCGGGGTCGGCTGCGACTGCGGCGCACCCTGGCGCACCCGCACCGTGCGGGGCCCGAACAGGTCACCGGCGACCATCGACGACACCCGCCGCTCGGTGGCGCGTCGCACCCCGGCGCGGGCCAGTCGACGCACCGGCGGCACCAGCAGAAGCACCCCGACCAGCCCGCTGACCAGGCCCGGAACCGCCAGCAACAGCGCGCCGGCCAACCCGACGAGCCCGTCGGTCACCTGCCCACCCGGGGGCTGCCCGGCCGCCGCCGCGGAGCGGAAACCACGCCAGGCGCGCATCCCCTCACGGCGCAACAACACCAACCCCAGCAGCGACGCGGCGAACACCAGCAACACCGCCGCACCGAACCCCAGCGCGCGTCCCACGCCGACGAACACCGCCAGCTCCAGCACCACCGCCAGCAACAGGGCCAACGGTACGAACCTCAGTCCTCGGCGCATCTCACCTCATCGCCATCCTGCGGACACCACGGACGTGTTCCGCTCATCCAGCATGACACGGCCGCGCTCACGGCCACCGCGCCTGACCGGTGGCCGTGCCGTGCAGACCCCGGCGGACCGCCTGACGCCTGTCACGCACACCCCAGGCGGTGATCCGCCACAGCGCCTCGGCCACGATCTTCGGGCTCATCTTGCTGTCGCCGCGCTCCCGCTCGGCGAAGGTGATCGGCACCTCCACCATCCGCACCCCGGCCTGGTGCGCCAGCCGCGACAGCTCCACCTGGAACGAGTAGCCCTGCGACGTCACCGACTCCAGGTCGATGGCGTCCAACGCGCTGATCCGGTACACCCGGTACCCGCCGGTGGCGTCCGACACTGGCATCCCCAACGCCAGGCGCGCGTACAGGTTGCCGCCGCGCGAGAGCAGCAGCCGCCGCAGCGGCCAGTTCACCACCCGCGCGCCGCGCGTCCACCGCGACCCGATCACCACGTCGGCGTCGCGGGCGGCGTCCAGCAGCGCCGGCAGGTCCTCCGGGGCGTGCGACCCGTCGGCGTCCATCTCCACGACCGCCTGGTAGCCGCGCTCGCGCGCCCACCCGAAACCGGCCAGGTACGCCGCGCCCAGGCCCTGCTTGCCCTGCCGGTGCAGCACCTGCACGTGCGCGTCACCGTCGGCGAGGGCGTCGGCGATCGCGCCGGTGCCGTCGGGGCTGTTGTCGTCGGCGATGAGGATCTGCACCGCCGGGGCGGCGCGCCGGACCCGGCCCACGATCACGGCGATGTTGTCGGCCTCGTTGTAGGTGGGGATCACCACCAGCACCCGGCCCACCCCGGGCACCTCGTCCGCACGTCGGATCGTATCGGTCGCCTGGATCACGGTTCCTCCGCTCCCGCCGGCGTACCGGCTGTTGCTATCCGGTCCTGACCCGCTGCCGCCGGCGCAGCACCGCCGCGCCGACCAGGGCCGCCGCGGCCAGCGCGGCGAGCGCCACCTCCGGCCACCAGCCCAGGCGGGTGGCGAGGGTACGCCCGTCGTCGAGCCGCACCTGCCGCACCACGACCTCCCGGGTGTTGAACCCGGTGGCATCGCTTACCCGCCCGTCGGGTGCGACGAACCCGGACACACCGACCGTCGAGGCCATCAACGCCGGACGGCCGTGCTCCACCGCGCGCAGCCGCACCATGGCCATCTGCTGACGGGCCTCCGCCACGTCGAAGGTGGCGTTGTTGGTCTGCACCACCAGCAGCTGCGCACCGCCGGTGACGGTGTCGCGGACCACCTCGTCGTAGGCGACCTCGAAGCAGATCACGTCACCGAGCACGGCGGGGCCGGCGCGTACCACGCCCGGGGTGCTTCCCGGCACGAAGTCGTTGCGGATCAGGTCGACCTGCTTGCTGACCATCCGGGCCACGTCGCGCAGCGGCACGTACTCGGCGAACGGCACCGGGTGCCGTTTGGTGTACAGCTGGTCGAGGTCCGCGCCGGTGCCGGGACGCCACAGGATGCCCGCGTTGCGGACCTGCCCCGCCCCGGGGCCGAGCAGCACCGCGCCGACCAGGATCGGCGCGCCGATGGCGTCGGCGGCCTGGGAGATCCGCGCGCCGGCGGTGGGGTTGCGCAGCGGGTCGATGTCGCTGGAGTTCTCCGGCCACACCACCAGGTCGGGTTGCCGCCGCTGCCCGCCGGCGACCTGCGCGGCCAGCTCGATGGTGGCGTCGACGTGGTTGTTGAGCACCGCCTGCCGTTGGGCGTTGAAGTCCAGGCCCAGCCGCGGCACGTTGCCCTGCACGATCGCCACGGTGACGTCCGCGCCGGACCCGGCGGTGGCCACCGGCACGAGCAGCGCCCCGGCGGTCAGCGCCACGGCCAGGGCCGCCGGTACGGCCACCGGCGTCCACCGTCGCGCCGACGACCCGGTGGCCGTGGCGGTGCCGGTGGGGTTGGTGGGACTGGTGGGGTTGGTGAGGCTGCTGGGGCGCAGCATGCCCCAGGCCTGCCAGGCGGCGGTGACCAGCAGCCCGCCGCCGAGCGCGACTGCGAAGGTGACCAGGGGTGCGCCGCCGAGCGCGGCCAGGCGCAGCAGCGGGGAGTCGTCCTGGCTGAACGCCAACCTCCCCCACGGGAACCCGCCGAACGGGGTGCGGTCGCGCAGTGCCTCCTGCCCGACCCACAGCAGCCCGGTCAGCGCCGGCCACGACCAGCGGACGCGGTCGGCAAGCGGCGACACCCAGGCGGTCGCGGTGCCGAGCAGCGCCAGGTAGCCGGCCTGCAACAGCGACAGCAGCACCCACGGCAGGTAGCCGGTGTGCAGGTTCGTCCAGGCCAGCAGCGGGGCGAAGAACGCCAGCCCGGTGAGGAAGCCCAGGCCGGCGCCGGCGCGCAACCGGCGCCGGTGCGCGGCGGCGGCCAGCAACGCCACCCCGACCGGCGCGAGCGGCCACACCCCGTACGGGGGGAACGCCACCAGCAGCGCCAGCCCGGCCGCCACCGCCAGGGGCACGGCGACCCGCAGTGGCAGGGGCCGACCCGCGACGACCGGCGTGTTGATCACCGTGGCGGTGTGGGTGTCATCCCGGTCCAGCATCGTCACCGCAGCTTCACCTCGATCACCCGGCGAAGGCTACCCGCCTGCGGGTCCCGCCCCACCCTCCGCTCGTCGATCTTGCACTTTCTGCGCCGACACAAGGGGCATTCCCACCCACATCAACGACACAAACTGCAAGATCGGCGCGGTCGTGGGCGGGGTGCGGGAGTGCGGGGGGGTGGGGATGAAATCGGGGCGCGGCTTTCGCCGCGCCCCGATGCTCCCAGGCCCTTCCCGGCCGGTGTGGCGAGGATGGGGCACGACGACCTTCGGACCGACCGGACGTGGACTGGCTGCCCCCGCCGGGCCGTTGTCTACTGGCCGTGCACCTCACCCTGCCCGTACACCGGTAACCGCGGCCGGTTCGCGCCGCCCCGCCGACCCCCGCCCGCTGGACCTGGCCGCCGCGACGATGACGCTCGAACATGTCGCTCGGCCAGCGGACGAAGGGACGAAGCGAACAACAGCCGCTTCCCGTGGTAGGACTCAAAGACGGTACGTGCCGACCCCCGTCGGTTGTCAACCCGCGACCGGCCTGTCGTGTGTTGCGCCACGGCGTGTCGGGTCGGCGCGTCTCAATACGTACCCAGATGGTGACGCAGCAGCGCCCGCGCGGCGACCGGGTGCTCCTCGGCGAGCAGCCCTCCGGCGGCCAGCACGTAGTCGGCGTCGACCACCGCGGCGGCGGCGCGCGGCAGCGCCCACCCGCCGGCGTGGTCGGCCAGGACCGCCGTCAACACCTGCCCGGACACGTGCGCGGGCGCGTGCCGCAGCACACCACCGGAGCCCACCAGCAGCCGCACGTCGCGCAGGTCCCGCCCGGAGCGCTCCCCGGTGGCGGCACCCCGGGCGTGCCGACGCAGCGCCACCGTCGCGGCGAGGGTCGCGATGCGCCGGTCCACGGCCCGCTCCCCGTCGTCGACGGCCAGCAACGCCGGGTCGGCCGCCCGGCGTGCCGCGGCTGCCGCGAGGTCGTCGGACTCGGCGGCGGACAGCAGCCGCTCCTCGACGGCGGCGCGCACCACCCCCGGGGCACTCCACCGCATGCCCAGGTCACCCTCGACCGTGCGGGCCCGCCACAGACTGCCGGCGACCTCCCGGCCCGGCCCGGTGGCCCGCTCGTCCGGCGTGAGGACCGAGTACACGTCGGTGGTGGCCCCACCCACGTCGACGACGGCCAGGTCACCACCGAGGGTGTCGGCGAGCACCTCCACACCGGTGAGGACCGCGTCGGGGGTCGCCGCCCGCACCAGCCGGGCGAACCGGGAACCCCTCGACAGTCGTTTACCACCGATGACGTGGCGCAGGAACACCGTCCGGATCGCCGCCCGCGCCGACGCCGGGGCGAGCACCCCGATGCGCGGCAGGACGTTCTCCGCGTCGGTGACCGGCACCCCGGCGTCGCGCAGCAACCCGGTCAGCTGGCCGCGCACGTCGGCGTTGCCCGCGTACACCACGGGTGTGCGCCACCGGGCGCGGGCCAGGCGGGTGGCGTTGTGGGTGATGGTGTCGGTGTCGCCGCCGTCGGTGCCGCCGACGAGCAGCACCACGTCGCAGCGGGCGGCCCGCAACGCCGTCAGGTCGGCCGCGCCGAGGCGACCGGCCGCGACGTGCACCACGTGCGCGCCGGCGGACAACCCGACCCGCCGGCCGGCCTGCGCGGTGACCAACGGCTCGTAGCCGACCACGGCCAGCCGCAGCCCACCACCGGCCGACGAGCACACGTACCAGGGCACGTCGGCGACCCCGAGCCCGGCGGTGGCCGCCGTGACCGCGGCGTCCAGGCCGTGCAGCACGTCGGTGCCCACCGTGGTGGGCGCCGCCGCCGCGCCGGCGAGGACACCGGCGGCCAGGTCCACCACCGCCACCTTCGTGTACGTGGACCCGACGTCCGCGCAGACCGCCAACGTCCCCTGGTCGCGACCCCGGCTCACTCCTCGCGACTCAGGTCGGCGGCGGGGACGACCACGGTGCCGGTCGCGGTGACCGCCACCACCGGCGGGTCGAGGACCTCCGCGGCGGACGCGGACCGGTCCGGGCGGCCCCGGCACACCACCGCGCAGCTCAACTCCAGGGTGCGGCTGCGGGTGCCCACCCGCGACACCCGCGCGGTCACCTCCACCACGTCCCCGGCGTGGACGGGCGCGTGGAAGCGCACGTCGGCGTACCCGGCGAACAGGCCCTCGTCACCGTCGGTGCGGATGCACACCTCCGTGGCGACGTCGCCGAACAACCCCAGGGCGTACGCCCCGTCGACGAGGTTGCCGGCGTAGTGGGCGTGCGAGTACGGCACATACCGCCGGTGCGTCACCGTCACCCCGAGCCGTGCGTCGGTCATGCCATCGCCTTCCGTTGTGTGATCAGGGCGTGCACGAGGTAGCTGGCCACCTCACCGGGCGTGGTGCCCCGACCGAAGATCCGGTCCACGCCCAACTCGTCGGTCATCGTCTCGTCGAAGCGGGGACCACCGACGATCAGCAGCGGCCGTTTGCCCGCGGGCATCGCCTCCCGGAACGCCGCCGACATCTCCCGGGTGTTGTGCAGGTGCGCGTCGCGTTGGGTGACCACCTGCGACACGAGCACCGCGTCGGCCTTCTCCGCCCGGGCGGTCTCCACCAGCTCCGGCACACTGACCTGCGCACCCATGTTGGTGACCTTCAACTCCCGGTAGTACTCCAGGCCCTTCTCCCCCGCGATGCCCTTGACGTTCAGGATCGCGTCGATGCCCACGGTGTGCGCGTCGGTGCCGATGCACGCCCCGACCACGGACAGCTTGCGCCGCAACCGCTGCTTGATCACCGTGTTGACGTCCTTCGCCGACAGCAGGGCGAAGTCGCGCTCCACCACCTGCACGGCGCCCAGGTCGACCAGGTGGTTCACCCGCCCGTAGACGACGAAGAACGTGAACCCGTCGCCCATCGGTTTGGCGTGCACCACCATCGCCGGGTCGATGCCCATCTTGGCGGCCAACTGCACCGCCGCGCCCTCGGCCCGCTTGTCGTGCGACACCGGCAGGGTGAACGACACCTGCACCATCCCGTCGCCGGTGGTGTCCCCGTACGGTCGCACGATCTTCTTCCCGGCGTCGCCGGCGCTCACGCCACCGCTTCGCGCGCTCACGCCGCGTCCCCTTCCAGGATCTCGGTGGCCGGGTTGTAGTAGCCGGCCTCGTGCGCGGCGACCCCGTCGAGGCCCTTGCCCCGGTCGGCGGGCCGCTTCATGATCCCGAAGGTGCCCTCGGCGATCGCCGTCAGCAGCGTCTGCTCCCCGATGCGCGCCAACAGGTCCAACGCCTCACCGAGGACCTGGTTGGCGCGGCGGCGGATGAACCCACCCGCCGCCGGCACGAAGTCCTCGTGCAACCCACCGGCCGCACCCAACACGTACCGCACGTTCTGCAGGGCGATGTCCCGGTCGGACAACCACGGCGTCACCACCGCCTCGGTCATCATCCCCACCAGCAGGATCCCCTGACCGGTGAGCGCGCCCGCCAGGTTGAAGAACCCGTCGAGCAGGTTGCCCCGGAACACGTCCCCGGTCATGTGCTTCGTCGGCGGCATCCACTTCAACGGCGCGTCCGGGAACAACTCCCGGGCCAGCAACGCGTGCGCCAACTCCAACCGGAACGACTCCGGCACCTCCGGGTTGATCTCGAACGCGTGCCCCAGGCCCAACTGCCAGTCCGCCAACCCCGCCTCGTGCGCGAAGAACTCGTTGAGCAGCTGCGACACCGTCACCGTGTGCGCCTCGTCGACCGCGTCGGCGGTGGTCAGGTAGTTGTCCTCACCGGTGTTGATGATGATCCCGGCGCGCGCGTGCACCTGCCGGGAGAACCGCTGGTCGACGAACGTGCGCACCGGGTTGATGTCGCGGAACAGGATCCCGTACATCGAGTCGTTCAACATCATGTCGAGGCGTTCCAACCCGGCCAGGGTCGCCATCTCCGGCATGCACAACCCGGACGCGTAGTTGGTCAACCGCACGTAGCGGCCCACCTCCTTCGACGACTCGTCCAACGCCGCCCGCATCAACCGGAAGTTCTCCTGCGTGGCGTACGTGCCGGCGAACCCCTCCCGGGTCGCGCCCTCGGGCACGTAGTCCAGCAGCGACTGCCCGGTGGAACGGATCACCGCGATCACGTCCGCGCCGGCCCGGGCGGCTGCCTGCGCCTGCGGGATGTCCTCGTAGATGTCGCCGGTCGCCACGATCAGGTAGATCCACGGCCGCTGCGCCGGGTCCCCGTGCCGCTTCACGAGCCGGTCCCGCTCGGCGCGCCGCCGGTCGACACGCCGGATGCCCGCCCCGACGGCCTTACGCGCCGCCGACCGGGCCGCCGTCGCCGCCCGCCCCGTCGGCTGGGCGAACCGCACCGACCCGGCGGCGGCCTTCTGCGCCAGCAACGTCACATCCGTGCTGCCCTCGCGGACCAGGGCGTCGAACACCGGCACCGCCACCCCGTGCCCCAACCCGACGTCCGCGGCGACCGCGTCGACGAGCCGGTTCACCCACGGAATACCGTCCGGGTCCGCGCCGGTCACCCCGGCCAACCGCAGCACCGCCCGCTCCACCGACACCGTGGTGTGGCTGCGCGCCAGGTCCACCACCGGCTGCCCGGCCCGACGCGCCAACTCCCGCGCCCGCGCCACCAGCACCGGATCCAGATCGAGCTTCCCGGTCATGACGACCCTTCCTCGTAGATGACCTCACCGCGCAGCACCAGGCGCCGGCACACCGGCAACGGCGTCGGGTCGCCCGGACCCCGCAGCTCCGGGTCCTCGGCCTGCAACACCGGCAGACCCCGCTCCACCCCCGCCGGCGTCGACCACACCGCGAACGTCGCCGGCGCACCCAACGCGAGGACCCCCTCGACGTCCAGGTGCACCGCCCGCCACCCGCCCCGGGTGTGCGCGGCGAACGCCGACCGCACACCCATCCGCTGCGCCGGGTTGTGGTGCGCCGCCGCCGCCCGCACCGACCCCCACGGGTCCAACGGCGTCACCGGCGAATCCGACCCGAACGCCAACGCCACCCCCACCGAGTGCATCGCACCCATCGGGTTCGACTCCAACGACCGGTCCAACCCCAACCGCGCCTCGTACATCCGGCCCGCGCCACCCCACAACCTGTCGAACGCCGGCTGCATGCTCGCCACCACCCCGTACTCCACGAACCGCGCGATCAACCGCCGGTTCATGACCTCCGCGTGCTCGATGCGGTGCCGGGCCGCCCGCAACCGCTCCAACCCGAGGGTGCCCGCCGCCGCCGCGAACCCGTCCAGAACGGTGCCGATCGCGGCGTCACCGATCGCGTGGAACCCGCCCTGCAAACCGTGCGCCGCGCAGTCCACCAGGTGGTCACGCACCTGCTCCACCGACAGGTACCCGTGCCCGCAACCGTCGCCGTCGCCGTACGGCTGCGACACGTGCGCCGTACGCGACCCCAACGCCCCGTCGGCGAACAGGTCCCCACCAGCGCCGACCGCACCCAACTCCCGGGCCCGTGCCGCGCCACCCAACTCACCCCAGTACCCGTACACCTCCGGCAACCCCGCACCGGAGATGCCCAACAGGCCGGTGAAGTCATCCTCGTCGGAGATCTCCGGGCCACCGCACTCGTGCACCGCCGCGATCCCCAACGACGCCGCGTGGGCCAGGGCCACCCGCTGCGCCGCCACCCGCTGCGCCCGACTCACCGACCCCTGCGCGGCCGCCCGCACCACATGGTGCGCGTCGCGCCGCAACCAGCCCGAGGAGTCGAAACCCGCCGCTTCCGCCGCCTGCGGACACGCCGCCAACAGGGCCGACGACACCAACGCCGAGTGGATCGACGCCTGCGACAGGTACACCCGCCGCCCACCGGCCGCCCGGTCCAGCGCCGCCGCGTCCGGCAGGGTCGCATCCGACCAGGTCGACTCGTCCCACCCGTGCCCCAGCACCACCGCGTCCGCCGGCAGGCCCGCCGCGAACCCGGCCACCGCGTCGAGCAACTGCCCGGCCGAGCGCACCCCGGACAGGTCCAGCCCGGACAACGCCAACCCGGTGTCGGTGGCGTGCACGTGCGCGTCCACGAACGCGGGCGTCACCAACGCCCCACCCAGGTCCACCACCCGGTCGGCCGGCGGCGCGTCACCGTCGGTGCCCAACCAGGAAATCCGCCCACCGGACACCAGCAGCGCGGTGGCGCTCGGGTCGGCGGGGCAGTGCAGCACGCCGCCGCGGTACAACGTCGAGGGGTTCGTCATGACCTCAGTCTGCCGCGACCCGCGCCGCGAACAGCTGACGCACCCCCGGCTCGGCCCGCAGCAGCCCCAACGCCAACTCCGCGTGCCCCGGCACGTACCCGTTGCCCACGAGCATCGTCACGTCCGCCGCCAAGCCCTCCGCGCCCAACGCCGCAGCCGAGAAACTCGTCGCCATCGAGAAGAAGATCACCGTGCCGCCGTCCGCGGTGGCCAGCACCGCCCCGTGCTCACACCCCGGCACGTCCACGCAGACCACCGTCACGTCCGCCGGCACACCCAGCGCGGTGGTCACCGCCGTGGACAACCCCACCGGGTCCCGCGCGTCGGCCACCGCCACCACCGACGCCAGCCCGGCGGCCGTCAGCGCGTCGCGCTCCGCCGCCACCGGCACCACCCCGACGGTACGCGCGGCGCCCGCCCGCCGCGCCGCCGCGAGGGACAGCGACCCGCTCTTACCGGCCCCACCGATCACCGCGACCCGCACCGGTGTCGGATCACCGCCACGCCGACGCTCCTCGACGTAACGCGACACCACCCGGGCGGTCAGCGCCGGCGCCCCGCACACGTCCAGCACGGCGAGGGACAACTGCGGGTCCTCGTCGGCGGGCAGCACCGCGGCGATGGACCGCGCGAACAGGATCGCCCACCCGTCACAGGGCACCTGCTCGCTGCGCCCGTCCCACCCGGCCAGCCCGTCGGTGATCACCAGCGGCGTCAGCGTCAACGACACCAGGGTGGCGACCCGCTGCCCCACCGTGAGCCCCAGCGGGGACCGCCGGCCGGCCTCCTCGACCGTGCCGATCAGCATCCCACCCGACCCGGTCACCGGGTTCTGCATCTTCCCCCGGGTCGCGATGATCTCCAACACCTCGGCGCGGACCGCGTCACCGTCACCGCCGTGCTTCTCCGACAACTGCCGGAAGCTCGCCGCGTCCAGGTTGAGCCGCTGCACCCGGATCCGCACCTCGTTCGGCGCGATCGCCGCCGACGTGTCCAGCCGCCAGGCCGCCTGCGGCAGCACCCCCGCCGGTTGCACGACGCGGTGCAGTCCCACCGGTGACGTCACGCCGACCTCCCCTGTCCAGCCGCTCGAAGCCTCGGTCAAGGCTCGCGTAACGGGAAAACTTACGGCAGACTAGTTTCTGTACCGAATATTTTCCAGTAGCCTTCGGGCTCCGCTGATCAGCCGCAACACCGAGGAGGGGCCGTGACCCAGACCATCCCCCACCCCCGTCACGCCCCGGTCGCCACACCGACCGCCGGGCAGCCCTACGAATACCACCGCCGCCCCCTGGTCGAGCCCGACTGGACCCGCTTCCCCGGCTGGCGACACGTCACCCGCGACCAGTGGGAATCCGCCCAGTGGCAGCGCGTCAACTGCGTCAAGAACATCAAGCAGCTCCGCGCCGTCCTCGGTGACCTGATCGACGAGAGCTTCTACGCCGACCTCCAGGCCGACCAGTCGGCCCTGGCCACCATGTCCATGCTGGTGCCACCACAAATGATCAACACGATGGTGCCGTTCGAGCCCCTCACCACCGAGGCGCTGCTCGCCGACCCCATCCGCCGCTACATGATCCCGGTCGCCTCCGACCGCCGCACCGACTGGCCCTCACACCCCTACGCCAGCCGCGACAGCCTCCACGAACACGACATGTGGGTCGCCGAAGGCCTCACCCACCGCTACCCCACCAAGGTCCTCGCCGAACTGCTCTCCACCTGCCCCCAGTACTGCGGGCACTGCACCCGTATGGACCTCGTCGGCAACTCCACCCCCGCCGTCGACAAACTCAAACTCACCCTCAAGCCCGTCGACCGCTACGACGCCCACATCGCCTACCTCAAGGCCCACCCCGGCGTCCGCGACGTGGTCGTCTCCGGCGGCGACGTGGCAAACGTCCCCTGGCGCAACCTCGAGTCGTACCTCATGCGCCTGCTGGAACTGGAGACGGTCCGCGACATCCGGCTCGCCACCAAGGCCCTCATGGGCCTGCCCCAACACTGGCTGCAGCCCGACGTCGTCGAAGGCCTGGAACGCGTCGCCCGCACCGCCGCCCGCCGCGGCGTCAACCTCGCCATCCACACCCACGTCAACCACGCCCAGTCGCTCACCCCACTTGTCGCCAAGGCCGCCCAGACCGCCCTCGACGTCGGCGTCCGCGACGTCCGCAACCAGGGCGTCCTCATGCGCGGCGTCAACGCCACCACCCCGGAACTACTCGACCTCTGCTTCGCCCTCCAAGGCGAAGCCGGGATCCTGCCGTACTACTTCTACATGTGCGACATGATCCCCAACGCCGAACACTGGCGCGTCCCCGTCTGGCACGCCCAACAACTCCAGCACGACATCATGGGCTACCTCCCCGGCTACGCCACCCCCCGCATCGTCTGCGACGTGCCCTTCGTCGGAAAGCGCTGGGTGCACATGCTCACCGACTACGACCGTGAGCGCGGCATCTCCTACTGGACGAAGAACTACCGCACCTCCATCGAATCGGCCGACCTGGAAGCGCTCAACAAGCGCTACGCCTACTACGACCCGATCGACACCCTGCCCGCCGACGGCCAGCAGTGGTGGAACGACCACCGCGACGACTGACCCCACCGACGCCCCCGGCGCGCATCCGGGGGCGTCGGCCCGTCACCGGCAGCCCAGGCCCTGCACGTACCCGGCCGGCACCGTCCCCGCCGCGACCTCGTCGGCGTACCCCCAGAACACCTCCGACCAGTCACCGGCCCGGTCCAGGTCCCGCAGCACCCGCCACCCGTGACTCCCCCGCAACGCATCCGCGGCCCGCCGCACCGCCGCCTCGTCCCCGCTCGCCCGCCCCCGCAACCACTCCACGACCCACAGGCAGCCGACCCGCGACGTCACCCCCACACCGAACTGGTACGAGTCGCTCACCCCGATGTCCTCCAGGGCGGCGACATCGAACCCGGGCGGCAGCGGCACGTCAGCGAGCACCCTCGCCGCCCGCTCCCGCACCGGCATCACCATCTCCGCCGGCAACGCGGCCAACCACGTCCGCACGTCCACCCGCACGACGCCCGCCAGAACCCGGTCCAGGTCCTCCCGCGACCACCTCCCGGTCGTGCTCATCTCCACCAAGACCTCGTCACGGGGATGCACCAGCACCGTGAAATCACCGTTGAGGTTCTGAAACAGATCAGCCGGCCAACCGTCGACCCGCACCGACGTCGCAGGACCGTCGGCACGACGATCCGCATAGCGGGAGGTGTACGCGAGCGCCGGATACCAGTTCATCTCGACCTCCCGCCCACCCCGCCGAAAACGGACCATGCCCTGCTCCTCGGCGAACCCCGACAGGTCAGTCACCTTCCAGCCGGAACGGTCGATCAGCAGCCGCGGGTTGCGCTCCGCCCCCGCCACCGCCAGCGGCGAAAAAACCACACCCGCGTCGACGGTGGCGATCGGCGAAACCCCACCACCCCCGGCCTGCCCACCCACCACGATGGACACCGGCACGACGCTGACCAGGACCGCAGCCGCCGCCACCACCCCCGCGAAACGCCGCACCCGCGACCGCCGCCGTGCCACCGTCCCCACCCGGTCCAACCCGGACTCGGACATGATCTCCTCCAGCAGACCCTGCTTCGCCCCGCCGAGATCCCCCAGCACACCGAGCCGACCCGGGTCCACCTCCCGAACCAGCCGGTCGACACGCTCCTCAACGCTCATCGGTCCTCCCTCCTGGTGAACGTGGTCAACACGTCGAGCACATGTCCGGGCGGCCCCGGGTCGTCACCGACCAACCCGCGCAACCTCGCCCGCGCCCGCGACAACCGGGTCCGAACCACCGCAGGACGCACCCCCAGGACCGCCGCCACCTCATGCGGCAGCAGCCCCTCCCAGACGGTCAGCATCAACACCTCCCGGTCCACCTCCGCCAGACCCGCGAGCGCTTCCCGAACAGCAAGCCGCTCGGTCACCTCACTGCCCGGGTCGGCGACCGCAACCACGATCTGCTGACGTAACCGCTCCCCGAGGCGCTGCCGGCGAACACCACCCCGGAGCTGGTTGGCCAACACCCGCCGAGCCACCCCGTACAGCCACAGCCGGGCCTCCCCAGCGACCGGGATGTCCCGCCGCCGACGCCACGCCACCAGGAAGGTCTCCGCGACGACATCCGCCGCATCCTCCGGATGCGCGACGCGCCGCAACGCGTACGCCAACAGCGACTCGAAATCCTCGGCGTACGCCCGCCGGAAGCGGTCCTCGTCATGCTCTGTCCCGGAGCTCACACCCACTCCATGTCCGGTCCGACCCCGACCGTGACAGCCAGGACGGCCGAGTGTCAGACCGCAGCCGTCAGACTGCGGCCCTCAGAACGCGGCCCTCAGCCGGCGGTCAGCACCTCGGACAACGGCGCTGGGACCAGCCCGCGCTCCCGCAACCCGGCCAGGATGTGCGGCAACGCCTCATCGGTCATCGCCGCGTTCGCCTCGGTCACGTGCATGATCACCACCGACCCGGGGCGCACATGGTCCAACACCGCCCGCACCAACGGCTTCCACGCCGTCGCGAACGGATCCCCGCTCACCACGTCACCATCGACCACCGTCACACCCAACGGCGCCAACGCGTCGAGCGCCGCCGCGTCGTGGCACAACCCGGGGAACCGGAAGTACCGGGTCTGCCGACCCCCGTACGGCTTGATCACCTCGAACGTCTTCGCCACATCGCCGGCCAACTCACCGACCGGCTGCCGGGGCAGGTCGTAACAGTTGGCGGTGAACGCCGCGTGCCCAAACGTGTGGTTGGCCAACTCGAAACGCGGATTGCCGGCGATGCGCCGGGTCACGTCCGGATACCGCTGCACCCACTTGCCGGTCAGGAAGAACGTCGCCGGCACCTGCTCCCGCTCCAGCAGGTCGAGGATGCGCAGGTTCGCGTACGACTTCACCTTCCCGGACCGCAGGCTGGCAAGCATCCCGTCGGTCATGTCCGCGTCGAAGGTCAGCGCGACCGTGTTGCCGGTGCGCGGCCCGTGATCCACCACCGGCGCTCTGGTGCCGGTCGGCGTCGCACCCGGCACCGTGGCCACCGCCCCCGGCACCGTGGCATCCTCGGGCGGCGACGAGACGCCGCCCGACGGCACCACCGTCGGAAAAGCACCCGTCGACGGCACCGTAGGAGAGGTGCCGACCGACGGCGCACCGGCCGGGGTCGACGACCCGACGAACATGGGCCGGTCCGGCGGCGGCACCCGAGACGCCGTACACGCGGCACCACCGACAATGGCAACCGCCGCGAGCACACCACACCACAAGGGACGAAGCCGAGCGCGAATCACGCGGCCGATCATCCCAAACGCGAACCACCCTCACCGCCCCGTCCCCGCTGCAGCCCCGCCCGTGCCCCGGCGCGCCGATCTTGCACTTTCGGTCGTCGCATTGAGCGGTTTGCCCCATGTGCCGCAACAGAAAGTGCAAGATCGGCGCGAGACGGGGGCCGCGGGGGGCATGGCGCGTCGATCATGGGGTTGTGGTGCCTGGTTTGGGTTCTTGCGAGTGCTTTGTCCCCCACCACAACTCCATGATCGACGGCGTGGGGCGTGGGGCAGGGGCGGCGCGGGGTCAGGGGCGGGGCTAGGCGGGGGTGTTGCGGGGGGCGTACATGATGACTGCCACGCCGAGTAGGCAGAGCGCCGCTCCGGTCAGGTCCCAGCGGTCCGGGCGGAAGCCGTCCACCACCATCGCCCAACCCAGCGACCCGGCCACGAACACCCCGCCGTACGCGGCCAGGATCCGGCCGAAGTTCGCGTCCGGCTGAAACGTCGCGACGAAGCCGTAGCAGCCCAGCGCGACCACTCCCGCCGCGATCCACCACAGCCCGCGCTGCTCCCGCCAGCCCTGCCAGACCAGCCAAGCGCCGCCGATCTCGGCCAACGCGGCAAGTGCGAACAACACCAGGGAGCGCAGTACGGTCACCGGCCGACAGTAGCCGCACACGACGGGTCCCCGGACGACGGTGCGCCCGGGGACCCGTGGACCGCTCAGGTCACTTGGTGAAGGAGTCCTTCACGTTGCGACCGGCGTCCTTGACGTTCTGACCGGCCTGCTTGGCGCGCGCGTCGCTCTGCTGGCTGGCGCCCTCGCCACGCATCCGCTCGTTGTCGGTCATGTCGCCGACGCGCTCCCTCGCGGCGCCGGCCATCTGCTCAACCTTGTTCTTTGCCTTCTCGGTGAAGCTCATCGCGCCTCCTCGGTCTGGCGGTTGTCCTGGCTCGTGTGCCCGGTCTCCGGGTGCCGAAACCGGCGGTGCCGGTTGGCACACCCCCTATTGCGTCCTAGGAAGATAGGTTGTGGTGGGGGCGGGAGATGGCGCCGCCGCCGGTGGTTAACTGACCTCATGGGAGAGCTCCTGCTGATCCGGCACGGCGAGACCACCTGGAGCGCCAGCCTGCGGCACACCTCGTACACCGACCTGGAGCTGACCCCCGACGGCGAGCGGCAGGCCCGCACCCTGGCCGCGTTCCTCGCCGGCCGGCGCTTCGTCACCGTGCTGGCCAGCCCCCGCTCCCGGGCGCTGCGCACCGCGCAGCTGGCCGGGCTCACCGTCGACGGCGTCGACGAGGACCTCAGCGAGTGGAACTACGGCGAGTACGAGGGCCGCACCACCGTCGACATCCACGACGACGACCCGCACTGGAACATCTGGACCGACGGCTGCCCCGGCGGCGAGTCCCCCGCGCAGGTGGGCGAACGCCTCGACCGGGTGCTGGCCCGCGTCACCCCGCTGCTCGACCGCGGTACGGTCGCGCTTGTCGGGCACGCGCACAGCCTGCGCGTGCTCGGTGCCCGCTGGATCGGCCTGCCCCCGTCCGCCGGCGGGCGGCTACGCCTGGAGACCGCCACGGTCAGCGCGCTCGGTCACGAACACGGCCGGCAGGTCATCCTGCGGTGGAACCAGCCGGCTCCTCCGGCGCCCGGGACCGCGACCGACTCGGTGCCGCAGCGCTGATCTTCGGTGGCCGGTTCTCGTACGGGGTGGACAACACCACTGTCGTCCGCGTCGTGACGTTCGCCGAGGTGCGAATCTCCTGGAGCACCCGCTCCAGGTCGGTTGGGCTGGCCACCCGCACCAGCAGCAGGTAGAAGTCCTCCCCCGCCACCGAGTAGCACGAGTCGATCTCCGGCAGGTGGGCCAGCCGCTCCGGGGCGTCGTCAGGTTGCGACGGGTCGAACGGCCGGATCGCCACGAACGCGGTGAGCGGCAGCTCCAGCGCCTCGAACGACACCCGGGCGGCGTACCCCTTGATCACCCCGCGCTGCTCCAGCCGGCGGACCCGCTGGTGCACGGCGGACACCGACAGCCCCACCCGCTCGGCCAGGTCGGTGTACGACAGACGGCCGTCGGCGGTCAGCGCGGCGACGATAGCGCGGTCGATCTCCTCCACGGCGTGCAACCTACCGGGAAAACCGTCGCGCGGCGACGACGTAACCGGCTTGCGGGCCACGGTGGGCGCGAAGGCACCCACCGCAGCCCCGCCGCCACGTACCGTCGTCAGTCCTTCGCGAGGGCCCGCGAGATCACCATTCGCTGGATCTGGTTGGTGCCCTCGACGATCTGGAGCACCTTCGCCTCGCGCATGTACCGCTCCACCGGGTGGTCGGCCACGTAACCCGCGCCGCCGAGCACCTGCACCGCGTCGGTGGTCACCCGCATCGCCATGTCGGTGGCGAAGAGCTTCGCCTTGGCCGCCTCGATCGAGTACGGACGGCCGGCGTCGCGCAGCCGGGCCGCCGCCAGGGTCAGCGCGCGGGCGGCGGAGACCTGGGTGGCGGCGTCGGCGAGGAGGAACCCCAGCCCCTGGAAGTCGATGATGGACCGGCCGAACTGCTGCCGCTCCCGGGCGTAGGAGACCGCGTAGTCCAGGGCGGCCTGGGCCAGCCCGACGGCGCACGCGGCGATGCCCAGCCGGCCGGAGTCCAGCGCGGACATGGCGATGGTGAAGCCCATCCCCTCGCCGCCGACGAGCCGGTCGGCCGGCACCCGCGCCTCGTCGAAGGCGATCTGCGCCACCGGGGAGGCGCGCAGCCCCATCGTCCGTTCGGCCGCCTGCGGGGTGATGCCGGCCGTTCCGGCGTCGGCGACCAGGCAGGAGATCCCCTTCGGACCGGGCCCGCCGGTGCGGCAGAAGACGTTGTAGAAGTCGGCCGTCCGGGCGTGGGTTATCCACGCCTTGGTGCCGGAGACCACGTACGCGTCGCCGTCGCGATCCGCCCGGGTGGTCAGCGCCGCCGCGTCCGAGCCACCCTGCGGTTCGGAGAGGCAGTACGCGCCGAGCAACTCCCCACCGAGCATGTCCGGCAGCAGCTTGCGCTGTTCGTCGCTGCCGAACGCCGCCACCGGGTAGCAGGACAGGGTGTGCACGCTCACCGCCTCGGCGACCGCGAGCCAGCGGCTGGCCAGGATCTCCAGCACCTGCAGGTACACCTCGTACGGCTGCGCCGCGCCGCCGTACTCCTCGGGGTAGGGCAGGCCGAGCAGGCCGGCCCGGCCCAGCGTGCGCAGCACCTCGCGGGGGAACTCGGCGCGCTCCTCGAAGGTCGCGGCCTTCGGGGCCAGCTCGCCGTCGGCGAGTTCGGTGGCGAGACCCAGCAGGTCGTGGGCCTCGTCGGTGGGGAGGATCCGGTCGACAGTCATAGCGCGATGAGCTCCGTGGGGGTGGTGTTGAGCCGTTGCACGCCGTCCGTGGTGCAGACGACGATGTCCTCGATGCGGGCCCCGTGCCGGCCCGCCAGGTAGATGCCCGGTTCGATGGAGAACGCCATGCCGGCCTCCAGCGGCCGGTCGTTGCCGGCCACCAGGTACGGCTCCTCGTGCCCGTCGAGACCGATGCCGTGGCCGGTGCGGTGCAGGAACTGCGGGCCGAAGCCGGCGGCGGCGATCGGCGCCCGGGCCGCGGCGTCGGCCGCCTCGCCGGTCAGGCCGGGCCGCACCGCCTCGACGGCGGCGCGCTGGGCGTCGCGCAGCACCGTGTAGTAGTCCAGGAAGTCGTCAGGTGCCGCTGCGCCCGCCAGGTAGGTGCGGGTGCAGTCCGAGCGGTAGCCCGACGCCATCGTGCCGCCGATGTCGACGACCACCGGCTCGCCGACTCCGATCGGTCGGTCGGAGGTGCCGTGGTGGGGGCTGGCGCCGTTCGGCCCGGCCGCCACGATGACGAAGTCGACGGTGACGTGCCCGGCGGCGCGGATCGCCGCGGCGATGTCGGTGGCGACCTCGGCCTCGGTGCGACCGGGGCGCAGCCACTCGCCCATCCGCAGGTGCACCTCGTCGATCGCCGCGCCGGCCTCGGCGAGCGCCGTGATCTCGGCCGGGGACTTGCGGATCCGTAGCTCGCGCAGCACCTCCCCGGCGAGCCGTTGCGCGGCGTGGGGCAGCGCCGCGCGCAGGGCGAGGACCTGCTCGGCCCACATCCGGTCGGCGAGGCCGACCGCCGCGACCGGGCCGTCGAGGGCGGCCACGACGAGGGGGTACGGGTCGGAGCCGTCGACGTGGTCGACGATGCGTACGCCGGTGTTCGGGGCCGCCTCCGCCGCGGGCCGTTCCAACCTGGGCACGATCAGTGTGGGCTCGCCCTCGGCGGGCAGCACCAGGCAGGTCAGCCGCTCCCCCGCGTGGGCGTCGTACCCGGTCAGGTAGCGCAGGTCGGAGCCGGGTGTGAGCAGCAGGGCGTCCAGGCCGGCGGCGGCCGTGGCGTGCTGCGCGGCGATCAGTCGGTCCGGCGGGTACAGCTCGTCGATTCCCACCCCGCCAGCTTAACGGTCGTTTGGGCAAACCCCCCATGGGCACCGACTGGGCGGAAATCCATTGATGTTGATTGACTCTGACAGTTAACACTCTTTAAGATTTGGCTGCCTCGAGGCCCACCCGTTCCTGCGTCCCCCGCACCTCCCGCCCGCCACACCGCGCGGGCGGTGTCGTCGTCCCCCGCCCACGGGAAGGCCCCCGATGTCCTCACCACTGCGCCGCGCCCTCGCCGCCGGCCTCCTCGCGCTGGCCACCGCCGCCGCCACCCTCACCGTCACCTCCACCGCCGCGCAGGCCGTGGTGCTGCCGAACAACTTCAAGAGCGTCGGCTACATGCCCTCCTGGACCGGCAACATCAACGCCATCCAGTACAACAAGCTCACCCACATCAACTACGCGTTCATCCTGCCGAACAGCAACGGCAGCCTCCAGGGCGTCGACGGGGCGCGGCTCTCCTCGCTGGTGTCGCAGGGACACGCCAACAACGTCAAGGTCTCGATCGCGGTCGGCGGCTGGAATGACGGCAACGACTCGGCCTTCGAGGCCCTCGCGGCCAACGCCACCAGCCGGACGAACTTCGTCAACAACCTGGTCAACTTCGTCAACCAGTACAACCTCGACGGCGTCGACATGGACTGGGAGTACCCCGACCCGGGCGCCTCGGCCACCAACTACACGACCCTGATGACGCAGCTCGGCAGCGCGCTGCGCAGCCGCGGCAAGCTGCTCACCGCCGCCGTGGTCTCCGAGGGCTACTACCTCGACGGCGTCCAGCCCGCCGTGTTCAACCAGGTCGACTGGCTCAACATCATGGCGTACGACGGCGGAAACCCGCACGCCAACTACGACTGGTCGATCAACAGCATCAACCTGTGGAAGGCCCGCGGCCTGCCGGCCAGCAAGGCGGTGCTCGGCATCCCGTTCTACAGCCGCCCCGGCTACTACACGTACTCGGCGCTCGTCGGCATGGACTCGGCGAACGCCAACCGGGACTGCGCCACCATCGGCGGCGCGCAGCAGTGCTGGAACGGCATCCCGACGGTCAAGCGCAAGACGCAGTGGGCGCTGGCCAACGCCGGCGGCGTGATGAACTGGGAGCTGACCCAGGACACCAGCGGCTCCACCTCGCTGCTCAGCGCCATGTACGACACGATCATGGGCGGCACGACCCCGCCGCCGACCGGTCGGACCGGTCGGATCACCGGCATCGGCGGCAAGTGCGTCGACGTGGCCTCGGCGAGCACCGCCAACGGCGCCGCCATCCAGATCTGGACCTGCAACGGCACCAACGCCCAGACCTGGACGGTGGCGAGCGACAGCACGCTGCGCGCCCTCGGCAAGTGCGCCGACATCACCAGCGGCTCCACCGCCAACGGCGCGAAGGTCCAGCTCTGGGACTGCAACGGCAGCGGCGCGCAGGTCTGGCAGGCACAGTCCAACGGGACGCTGCGCAACCCGCAGTCGAACAAGTGCCTCGACGTCACCGACAACACCTCCGCCGACGGCGCCCGGTTGCAGATCTGGGACTGCTTCGCCGGCGCCAACCAGCGCTGGACGCTCCCCGCCTGACGCAGGGCCCGCAAGCTCCCCAGCCCCGCAGGGTCTCGGGACCAGCCGGCTCACCGCGGCCCCCGGTCGACGCGTTCGCGTCAGCCGGGGGCCGCGGTGTGCTCGCGGACCAGGGTGAGCATCTCCTGCACCGAACCGGCCGGGTCGGTGACCGGGAACTGCACGGCCCGCACCACCGCCGCCGGATCGAGCAGCAGCGTCAGCCGCTTGAACCGGGTCACCCCACCCGCCCGGAACACCGGAAGCGACAACCCCGCCCCCAACCGGCCGTCCACGTCGGACAGCAGCGGAAACGGCAGTTCGGCGTACGCGGCGAAGTCGGCGAGCTGGTCGGGCCGCTGGGTGCTGACGCCGTACACCCGCACACCGGCGGCCTCGAAGTCCGGGTGACGTTTGGCGTAGGTGGTCGACTCCAGGGTGCAGCCCCGGGCACCGGGGATCTCCGCCCAACCGGGCGGGTAGTCGTGCGCCTCCGGCGCGTACGCGCCGGGGAACAGGTAGAGGACCGTCCAGGCGCCCGTCGCGGCCACCGCCACCGCCTGCCCGCCGGCGGCGGGCAGGACGACCTCGGGTATCCGCCGGCCGACCAGGTCGTGCGCACGGCGCGCCTCGGCCGAGCCGGCGTCGGCCGTCGCGGTCACGTCACCGTCACCCACGAGATGCCTCGTCCCCCAGTCCTGCAGCGCGATCAGCACCGGCAACAGCCCTTCGCCCCTGGTGGTGAGCAGGTAGTCGTACCGGGGAGGGTGTCGCGAATACGCTCGGCGCTCCAGCACACCGTGCCCGACCAGGGCGGCCAGGCGTTCGGTCAGCGCCCGCCGGCTGACGCCCAACTCACGCTGGAGCGCGTCGAAGCGGGTCGTCCCGCTGGCGACGTCCCGGACGATGAGGAACGTCCACCAGTCCCCCAGCACGCCAAGCGCCTGCGCGATGCCGCAGTCCGCATCAGCAAGATCTTCCCGCCGCACCGGCTACCTCCCGTGGTCCCGCCTCGACTATAGTCCGTTCCAGATTGGAACGCACTTGCCTGACGAACGGGGGACGGCGACATGCACGTCGACGAGAGGGCCGGGGTGTTCTGGCGCTGGTGGACCGCCGGCACGACAAGCATGGTCGGGTCGGCGGTCGGCGCGGTGGCACTGCCGCTGACCGCGCTCACCGTCCTGGACGCCACCGCGTTCCAGCTCGGCGTGGTCGCCGCGGCAAGCTACGTCGCCTGGATCGTCATCGGCCTGCCCGCTGGCGTCATCGTGCAGCGCCTGCCGCTGCGCGGCGCCCAGGTGGGCGCCGACCTGGCCCGCGCGGTTGCCGTCGCCTCCATCCCCCTCGCCTGGTGGTGGGGCCACCTCACCGTCGCCCACCTGGTGGTCACCGCGCTCGTGGTCAGCTTCGCCACCGTGCTCTTCGACGTGGCCAACTCGACCTTCCTGCCCAGCATCGTCGAACGAGAGCAGTTGCAGTCCCGCAACAGCCTCACCTCGGCCACCCATGCCGCCACCCTGCTCAGCGGCCCATCCCTCGGTGGGCTCGCCGTGCAGACACTCGGCGCGGTGCCCACCCTGCTCGTCGACTCGGCCAGCTACCTCGTCTCGGCGGCCCTGCTGCGCACCCTGCCCGCCACCCGCGTCGACACGCCGGACCGCTGGCCACCGATCGGTGAGCTGATTCGCGCGGGCTGGCGCTACGTCACGCACCACCCGGTGGTGGGGCCGAGCATGTGGGCCGCGACGGCGATGAACTTCGTCTGCGGCGCGCAGTTCGCGCTGTTCCCGCTCTACCTGGTCCGCGAGCTGCACGCCCCGGTCGGCCTGGTCGGGGTCCTGCTCGCCGTCGAGGGGGTCGGCGCACTGGTCGGGGCGGCGCTCACCACCCGGATCACCAGCCGGATCGGCACCGCCCGCGCCCTGATCGCCTCCGGATTCACCACGGTCGTCGGTGCGTTCCTGATCCCCTGGGGCACCGGGTGGCTGGCGTACGCGGCCTTCGCCGCCGGCAGCACCGTCTTCTCCCTCGGGACAGTGGTGCTCAGTGTGATCACCCGGACCTACCGGCAGATCGCCAGCCCACCCGACCTGCTCTCCCGGGTGATGGCGACCGTGCGGTTCGTGTCCTGGGGTGCGATCCCGGTGGGCGGGCTGGTCGCCGGCGCGCTGGCCGGGCCGCTTGGCGCCCGCGCCACCCTGTTCGTCTTCGCGGCGACACTTGTCTGCGCGCCGCTGGTACTGCTCCTCTCCCCCATCCGGCACCTGCGCGACCTCACCGACCACGGCCAGGGCGACCAACCGAGCCGCCCCGCCGGCTCGATGGTCGGTGTCGAGGGTCGCTGACCGCACTGCCGTTTTTTCGGCCCCGCGCGTCCCCGCGGCCCTAACCTGGGATCGGGTCGTCCGCGCGGGCGAACCCGACCGGGAGGACCGACGTGGCAGCTCACCAGGCGAACAGGGCGGCGACCCGCCGCCGCCGTCAACTGTGGGCCGGAGTCCTCGCACTCGTCGGCCTGGTCCTGCTCATCGTCGGCGTCACCGTCGCCGACGGCGTCGCCGCCTGGATCGAGGTGGTGGTCGCCATCCTGCTGCTGGTGACCAGTTACGTCGTGCAGTACCTGGCCCGGCGGGAGACCGTCTACCAGCACGACGAGCGGCGCTGACACCACCGACGGCCGGGCGTACGCCAGATCGTCGGACGGTTGTGCCAGGCTGTCCGGCGTGGCACACCGACCCCCGATCCTGCTGATCGACGCAGCCAGCCTCTACTTCCGGGCCTACTTCGGCATCCCGGAGTCCGCCGCCAAGGCCGAGGACGGCACCCCGGTCAACGCGGTGCGCGGCTTCCTCGACATGCTCGCCACCCTGATCCGGGTGCGGGGCGCCGACCGGATGGTCTGCGCGCTCGACCACGACTGGCGCCCGGCGTGGCGGGTCGACCTGCTGCCGTCGTACAAGGCGCACCGGGTCGCCCCGCAGGGTGGCGAGATCGTTCCGGACACCCTCTCCCCGCAGGTCCCGATGATCCTGGAGGTCCTGGCGGCGGTGGGCATCACCGCAGTCGGGGCGACCGGCTACGAGGCCGACGACGTGCTCGGCACCCTCTCGGTGACCCAGCCGGGCCCGGTCGAGGTGGTCTCCGGCGACCGCGACCTGTTCCAGCTCGTCGACGACGCCCGACAGGTCCGGCTGCTCTACGTCGGGCGCGGCGTCGCCAAGCTCGACGACTGCGACGACGCCGCGGTGCGGGCCCGCTACGGCGTGCCGGCCGACAGGTACGCCGACTTCGCCGCGCTCCGCGGCGACCCGAGTGACGGGCTGCCCGGGGTCGCGGGCGTCGGGGAGAAGACCGCCGCCCGGCTGATCGAGCGGTACGGCAGCATCGCCGGCATCCTGGCCGCGCTCGACGACTCCGACTCGTCCTTCGCACCGGGCCTGCGCACCAAGCTGGCCGCGGCGCGCGACTACCTGGGCGTCGCGCCGACGGTGGTCCGGGTCGCCCTCGATGTGCCCCTGCCCGAGCTGCCCACCGCGCTGCCGAGCGCCCCCGCCGACCCCGACCGTCTGCTCGACCTCGCCCAACGGTGGAACCTGGCCGGCTCCGCCCGCCGCCTCGTCGACGCCCTCGCCACCTCCCGGGGAGACGAGCAACCGCCGACGTAACCACCGCCAGGACGCGAGCCGACCGACCCGGTCGGGGGAAGCCGGGATGAAGACAGGGTCAAGCGGTCGACCGCTGGTTACCGTCCGTTCAGGTGGACCGGCCAGGTCCGTCGAGTCGAGCGGTTCCGCAGGAGTAACCCGTGCACCTCGCCGCGCCGGAGCCCGGATCGCCGCAGGCCAGCGGTCCGCCGGTACGCGACCCGGAGGGCCCGCGCCGGGTCACCCTCCTCGAACTCTTCTTCGACCTGGTGTACGTGGTCGCCCTGGCCCTCATCTCCCGAGGGCTTGTCGACCGGCTCGACTGGCACCGGGCCGCCGAGGCACTGATCATGCTGGCCGCCGTCTGGTGGACCTGGACGATCACCACGCTGGTCACCGACCTGTACAACCCGGAACGCACCGAGATCAAGCTGCTGATCAGCGCCGTGATGTTCGGCGCGCTGCTGATGACCACGGCCATCCCGGAGGCGTTCAACGACCGAGGGCTGGTCTTCGCCGGCACGTACGTCGCGATCCACCTGGGGCGTGGGCTGTTCCTGATGCCCGCGGTACGCCGCGAACCGCAGACCCAGCGTCGGGCCGCCCGCATCTTCCTCTGGTTCACGGTGTCGGCGGTCCCCTGGCTGATCGGGGCGTTCGTCAGCGGGGACGCCCGCATCCTCTGCTGGGCCGTCGCACTCGCCATCGACTACATCGGTTTCCGGCTCGCGTACCCGGTGCCGGGGCTCGGGGTCGTGCCGGAGAAACAACGCAACGTCACCGCGGAACACCTCTCCGAGCGCTACCAGCAGTTCTTCATCATCGCCCTCGGTGACGCCATCCTGACCATCGGCACCATGTTCAGCATGGAGCACAACGAGGCCGAGAACATCGGGGCGTTCACGGTGGCGTTCCTGACCACCCTGCTGCTCTGGCGGATCTACGTGCACAAGTCCGGCGAGCTGCTGCCGACCGCCATCAAGGCGGCCCAGTCACCGGGCACGTTCCTGTTCAGCGCGCCGTACACCCACCTGTTGATGATCGCCGGTGTGGTCACCACGGCATCCGGCTTCGACCTGGTGCTGCACGAACCGACCGGAGGTACGCCACCGTCGTGGCTGGCGGTGATCCTCGGCGGTCCGGCGCTCTTCCTGGCTGGCCGGGCCTCCTTCGAGTACGAGGTGTTCAGCCGGGTGTCGTGGTCCCGCCCCGGCGGGGTGCTGGCGCTCCTGACCATCGCCCCGGCCCTGCTGTACCTACCGCCGCTGTGCGCCTCCGTCGGCGGGCTGCTGGTGCTGGCCGGCGTGGCCTACGCGGACTTTCGGCGTAGCCACGGCAAGCCGCCGGAGACCCCGTCGCCGCCGCACTGAGCCCCGACAGCCGCGGGGTGAGCCGGTTACACCAGCGCCCCGGCGTACCCCCGCACCTGCAGGCGTTGCCGGGCGGTGCCCGCCAGACGCACCTGCAGGCCCAGCGGCGCGGCGGCCCGGCGGACGTCGTCCAGGTGCAGCGAGCCGTGCCGGTCCACGGTGAGCACCGGCGGTTCCTCGAGGTCACCCTCTGGCGCGTGGAACGACAGCAGGGTCACCGAGGTGGCGAGGTAGCCCGGGTACGCGGCCCGGGCCACCGCCTCGTCCCGGTGGACCAGCACCACCAGATCGTCGAGGTGGGCGAAGTCGGCGGCCAGGGCACCCGCCTTCCAGTGCGCCGGTTCCTCCGCCGCACCGGTGAGATGCCGGGACCGGTTCGCCGAGGTGATGTAGAGGTGGTCCGTCCCCGTCTCGGCGAGCGCCCGCTCGAAGAAGGCGTTGGACGGGCAGGTCAGACCCGGAGCGATCACCTGGGTGGTCCGCAACCCCTTGTCGACCTGGGTGAGGTGCTCGGGGAGCCGATCCGCCGCAGGCCCGCGGAAGCCGAACGGCCCGGCCCCGTAGAGGGCGTCCATCAGCGCCCGCACCCGACCGACGGGCAACCGCGGCGAGATCCGCGTCCAGTCGAACATCCCCGGGATCCGCCCGATCGCGGTGGTGATGCTGCCGACCTGGTGGGCCGGCCGCCCCTTGGCCAGGTTGACCCGGCGCACGACGGCCGCGTCGGGGCGCGTCACGATGACGTAGAAGTTGGCGAACGCCGCCGCGACGACCGCGCCGCCCGCCAGCGCGCGGGCCGCGACCGCGACGTCCTCGGGGCGGTCGATGTACAAGGGCGATGACGGGGCGTCCATGAGTCCTCCTCGACGGGGCCGTGAGGCAGTTCTACGTCCCCCGACCCGGATGACGGCGAGGTCGGTCGTCGATCCGATAGCCGACAGGTGCGACCCGGTGCGGGCGGCGGATGCCCGAGCGGTACGCAACGGCGGACCGGATCGGCCGGAAGGAGGATCCGGCAGGAGGTCGTAGCACGCAACCGTTAGCCGCGCGACCCGATTGGGTACAACGGCTGCACCTCAGATCCACCACATACCTCAGGAGGCAGCGATGCGCGGCACCTCGATTCTCGGAGTCATCGTCGTGATCTGGTTGGTGATCGGCGCGATCGCCGCCGGCCAGCGCGGTTACTACAGCGGCGACGACACCAACTGTGCCGAGGCCGGCACCATCCTGGTCACCATCGTGGCCGGGCCGCTGAACTACATCGGCGCCAACCCGAAGGTCGACTGCAAGCTGCCCGAGCCCTCCAAGTAGGACAGACGCCCGTCAGCCCGTGTCCCCCGGTCCGGGGGCACGGGCTGACGTGTTTCCGGAGCCCAGGGGCCCTGTCTCGGTGCCGCGGACGCGACACACCCCGTAGGGCATCCTAGGAGGCTGGTTTTCAGGGTCCAGCCACGTTTGCCCGGCTCCGCGCCGGGAACCGACGCCTGTCAGTGTGACGGACATCGGGGGTACGCCATGCAGATCGGCTACAAGCTGGCCTCGGAGGGGTACGGCCCGCAGGAGATCATCCGACAGGCCGTCCTGGCCGAGCGGGCCGGCTTCGACTTCGTCGAGATGAGCGACCACTTCCACCCCTGGCTGGACGCACAGGGGCACTCGTCCTTCACCTGGAGCGTGCTCGGCGCCATCGCGGCCCAGACGAGCACCCTGGGCCTGGCCACAGGTGTCACCTGCCCAACGGTCCGCTACCACCCGGCGATCATCGCGCAGGCCGCGGCGACCATGGCGCTGATCTCCGACGGCCGCTTCACCCTCGGGGTGGGCGCCGGTGAGCGGCTCAACGAGCACGTGGTCGGGCAGGGCTTCCCCAGCGTGCGGGGCCGACACGAGCGACTACGCGAGGCGCTTCAGATCATCCGGCTGCTCTGGCAGGGCGGCTACCAGTCGTACGAGGGTCGGCACCTGCAACTGGAGGACGCCCGGGTCTTCGACCTGCCGGACACCCTGCCGGTGATAGCGGTCGCGGCCAGCGGCGAGGCCTCGGCGCGGCTCGCCGCCGAGTTGGGTGACGGCCTGTTCGCCACCGAAGCGGACGCGTCGATCGTCGAGCACTACCGACGCGCACAGGGCTCGGGCCCGCGCTACGCCGAGGTGCCACTGGCCTGGGCCACCGACGAGCAGCAGGCGGTGCAGGCGGTCATGCAGACGAGCCGCTGGCTGGTCACCGGCTGGAAGGTGATGAGCGAACTGCCGAACCCGGTCAACTTCGACGCGGCAAGCGCGCACGTCGAGGAGAAGCACATCCGGCAACTCTTCGCCGTCGGCCCCGACCCGGAACCGCACGTCGCCAAGGTCCGGTCGTACGTCGAGGCCGGCTTCGACCACATCGTCCTGCAGAACGCCGGCCCCGACCCGGACGGCTTCCTCGACTTCTTCGCCGGCGACCTCTCCGCTCGCCTGCGGGCGGTGGGTTGACGCCGGCCCGTCGACCAGGAGGTCGACGGCGCACCGCCCGCCTGGACGATCGTCGAGGCGGGCGGTGCGCTCAGGATGGTGCGGTGTCCGGGTCGATACTCAGCGGAAGCAGTGCGCGACCGGCACCTGGCTACCCTCGCAGTTGGTCGGCTCGTTCTCGACCACCACGCTCTCGTCGTCGATCTTGATCTGGGCGTGGGAGGCGAAGATGCCGCCGGGCTTCAGCGTCGACGCGTTGTGGGTGACCTTGCTGGTGTAGATCGCCACCGAGCCCGCGGTGGCGTAGATGCCGCCACCCTGGGACGCGGCCCCGACCGCCTCGTTACCTGTCACGTCACTGCCGCGGACCAGCAGGTTGGCCTTCTCGGCGTAGATGCCGGCCCCGAGGCCGTGGGTGGTGTTCCCCTCGACCACGCTGTCGTCGAGCGGCGTCAGACCCTTCACCGTCGAGATGCCGCCGCCGTTGAGTGTGGACGTGTTGCCGCGGATGGTCATCGTGCGCATCACCAGCACCGCGTCGGAGTTGGCGGCGCCACCGCCGACCTGGGCGGTGTTGTTCAGCAGCTCGGTGTCGGAGACCTTCGTCCGGGCCGAGAAGCTGGCCAGCCCGCCACCCTGGGTGGCGCTGTTGTGGGTGAAGGAGACGCTCTCCACGTCGGCCGCACCACGGTAGTTGCCGAGTCCACCGCCGTACGCGTTGGCGCTGTTGCGGTGGAACTCGGAGCGCTTCAGCGTCAGTACGCCACCGTTGAGCAGGCCCCCGCCCTTGCCCGCGGCGCCGGAGGCGCTGTTGCCGACGAACGTGGAGTCGGTGACCACCATGTTGCCGTCGTTGAAGATGCCGCCACCGCCGCCCTCGGGCGACAGCGACGTGCTCTGCGAGACGGTGACCCGTTCCACCACGGCGGTGGCGCCGTGCACCACGTGCACGCTGCCGCCCTCGATGGCTGAGCGGCCGTTGTGCAGCTCCACGTCCCGCAGGGTCAGCTCGCCGCCGTCGCGCACCGTGAAGAAGCGGAAGGCCGCGGCCTGGGCGTCCCGAGCGATGGTGGCGCCCGCACCGTCGATCGTGATGGGCTGGTAGATCACCGGCAGTCCAGCGGTGTCGTCGGCCGGGTTGTGCGGCGGCGCCTCGGCGTCCCCGGGGGTCTCCGCCGCGTCGGCGGCCTCCCGGGCGTCACGGATGCCGCCGTCGTACTGGTCGGTCTCGTGGAACGCCTCGGTGAGGGTGTAGCGGCACCTGGGCGCGAGGCGGAGTTCCGCGCCGCCCTCGGCGTTGGCCGTGACCAGCGCCGCCACCAGCTTCGCGGCGTCGCACGGCACCGACACCACGCCCCGCTTGCCGGTGCCCGGTGTGGTCGGGCGGGCCCGCTCGGCGCCGTTCTGGCCCTGCTGCGGCGGCCGCAGGTCGCCGTCGCGGCGGTCGTCGTCGGCCGCCGGGGTCAGCCGGCCCAGACCGGGGAGGGTGAGAGCGCGGTCGGCGGCCGCGGCCGCTCCCGCCGCTCCCACGACCAGGCTTCCCGCCAGCAGACCGCTGGCTAAGAACCATCGAGACCGCCGTCTGGGTCGGTTGGCGCGGTCTCCCTCTCGGTACGTGGACATCAACGGTGCCTACCTTCCTGCCTGCGTGACGTGACCGCGCGCCGATCCGGGCGCGGGGGGCCCGACGTGCTCGTCGGCCACAAACGTCACCATAGGTCCGCAATACGGACAAGAAGGTGTGAACGTGAAAGAGTGCCCCTATTCATCTTTATGAGTCGTAGAACGGGACGAGCGTCACCCGCCGACGTGGATGCCGGGCCGACGCAGCGGATCCCGCTCGGTCCGGCGGATGATCTCCCGCACCACCGGTGGGGTGTCCCCCCGCCCCAGGATGAGATAGCGCGCCAGGTGCGCGATCGGGCTCCCCTCCGACCACTCGAAGTGGGCGTGTGGCCGTACCCCGGTCGCGTCCCGCAGGGCCAGCAGGATCGCGGCGATCGCGTTCGGCGCGGCCGGGCTGTTGGCCCGCAGCACCCGGAAGCCGCCCACCTCGATCCCGTGCACGCGCAGCACCTGACTGAACTCCGACGGATCGACCACGTCGATCTCCAGGAACAGCACGTCCGCGGCCCCGGGCACCGGGTTCATCCCGCGCTGCGCCCGCTCCTTGACCGTGTACTCCTTCACCGACCCCTTCTGCCGCTTGTTCGCGATCAGGTGCAGTTGCCCGTCGTGCGCCAGCGACTCGGTGATGTACCGACGGGCCGCCTCGTCGAACTCGATCCGCTCGGCGCGCAGCTCGGTGGTCCGGGTGACCCGGGAGACCAGCGAGACCGCGATGATGCCGAGGATGAACAGGGCGGAGATGGTGATCCCGTCCGGCTGTTCGATGACGTTCTCCAGGAGCGCGTACAGCAGCACCAGGGTCAGCACGGTGAAGCCGATCGCCGAGTTACGCCGGTGGTGCCGGGCCGCGGAGATCGTCACCGCCACCGCGCCGGAGACCATCATCGCCAGGATCCCGGTGGCGTACGCACCGGCCTGGGCGTTGACGTCGGCGCGGAAGGCGATGGTGATGGCGACGCTGACGACGGTGTAGACGATCACCACGGGGCGCACCGCCCGCGCCCACTCCGGCGCCATGCCGTACGACGGCAGGTAGCGCGGCACGATGTTGATCAGCCCGGCCATCGCCGAGGCACCGGCGAACCAGAGGATGAGCACACTGCTCACGTCGTAGACGGTGCCGAACACCTCACCCAGGTGGGTGTGTGCCAGGAACGCCAGCGCCCGCCCGTTCGCGGCGCCGCCGGGCCGGAACTCCTCCTTCGGGATGAGCACCGAGGTCACGAAGGTCGTCGAGATCAGGTAGACGGACATGATCAGCGCGGCGGTGGTGAGCAGCCGCCGCGTGTTGCGGATCCGGGCGGCGAGCCGGGCCTGCTTGTCCGGACCGTCGGCCGCGATCAGGGGCATCATGCTGACCCCGGTCTCGAAGCCGGACAGCCCCAGCACCAGCAGCGGAAACGCCAACACGGCGGTGAGCAGCACGTGGCCCGGCCCGCCGCCGGTCGTGCTCAGCGCGGCCGTCCAGTCCGACACGATGCCCGGATCCTCGGCGATCCGGGTCACCGCGACCACGACGATCACCGCGTTGAGCACCAGGAAGACCGCGACCAGCGGGATGGCCACCACCACCGCCTCACGGAAACCGAGCAGGAACACCCCACCGAGGATGAGCAGCAGCACCACCGTCACCACGACCGGCACCAGGGGCCCGTGCAGGGTGTCCGGCAGGTACGGGTTCTCCAACAGGTGCACGGTGGCGTCGGCCGAGGACAGGGTGATCGTGATGATCCAGGAGGTGGCCACGAAGCCGAGCAGCACGAGGACGAAGATCTTCCCCCGCCAGAACGGCAACAACCGCTCCAGCATCGCCACCGAGCCCTGACCGTGCGGGCTCTCGTGGGCCACCCGCCGGTACATCGGCAGCATGCCGAACAGGGTGAGCACGACGATCAGGAGGGTCGCCAGCGGAGAGAGCGCACCGGCCGCCACCGCCGCGATGCCCGGCAGGTACGACAGCGTGGAGAAGTAGTCCACGCCGGTCAGGCACATCACCTGCCACCAGGCGTGCCGACGGTTCTGCCCCTCGCCCGCCTCGGGGCCCGGCGGCTGCACCTGGTGCTGGAAGAGCCACCGGCGCAGCGGACTTGTCGGCGGCGCCGACTGGGCGGGGGTGGGCACGCGTTCGGGCACCACGACCCCCTGCCGGCCGCCCGGATGTGGGCGGGCCGGATCACGGGCCGCCCGCAGCGCCGGGTCCGGCCCGGTCGGCGCGTGGCGGCGGCCGCTCCAGCGTCGTGCCTTCGCCCGGTGCTCGTCACCCATCGGCAGTCCCACCCTCACAGGTCCTGATCCGACGGTAGGCGGTGCCGCAGGCCCCGGTCGGCGGAACCGGGCAGCTGTTCGGCCTGCTCAGGACAGGTCCGGGACGGCGAGCAGCTGGGCCAGCGCGGGCGGGTCGGCGACGGTCACCGTCGCCGCCGGGTGCCGGGGCCGCCCTCCGGGCACCAGCGCCGGCACCGGTACGCCGAAGCGCAGGCAGATCCCGCCGGCCGCGCTGCTGCCGAAGGTCGCACCACCGTCGGCCAACGACAGGTGCGGGCCGATCGCCCGCCACCAGCGGTACGGCCCGCTCAGCTCGACGGCGGTGACGTTGTCCCGGGCGGTCCGCAGCCGCCACGGTCCGTACCGGATCATCAGGTCCCGCTCGGTGACGGCGACCCAGGTCGTCGCCGGCCGGACCCCCAGCAGCGCCAGCACCGGACGGAACACCGGATCGAAGCGGAACGGAAAGCGGGCCACGACGCCGGTCATCGGGCGCCGGGCCGAGCGGTGGGTCGCGACACCGGGCCACCCGGCCGCAGAGGGCCGGGCCGCGCGGGCCGGGGGCGGGCGGCGGGCCGGCGCCGGGCCAGGACGGTCATGGCGCGGGCGTACCCGATCCGAGCCCGCCGACACCCCCGAATCCGCCCGCGGTCGACGTGACCCCGCCCGGCGCTCCCCCACCGCCGGCCGACACCCCCCGGGCCGGCCGACGGTGGCAGACGGTCGACACCCCCCGGAGCCGACCGGCTGTCCCCCCGCGCGGCCGGCCCGACCTCGGGCAGCCCCGCAGGGGTGGAACGTGTGGAACGCGCCCCCGCGCTCCGCCGCCCCCCACGGGGCGGAGCGCGGGGACCCCCCGTCCCGGCTACTGCAGGAACGCCCCGAGGGGCGAGAGCAGCAGCCGGCCAAGCGCCGCGGCGTTGTCGTCCAACCGTGTGCGCTCACACTCGCGGGCGTCCGGATCGTGCCGGCACCGCCAGATCTTCTGCGCGTTACGCCAGGCGACATCGCGCGTGTACTCGACCAGTTCCCCCTGGTACCAGTCGTCGATGTCGCCGTTGAGCATGTCGATGAGCAGCTGCCACCGCTCCAGGTAGCCCCGGCGCAGCCCGGGGATCTTGTCGGCGAAGATGTTGTTGATCTCGAGGTAGTCGTGGTGCTGGTCGCTGCCGTCGACCGGCTCCGACTCCAGGTGGTCGAACGTGGTCACCAGGGCGAACGGCAGGTCGAAGTTGATGTGCGCGTTCACCCCGGCCGCGGCCGAGGGCAGCGGGCGGGCATCCGGCCCCCGCATCCGCTCGAAGAGGCAGGACCACGCCCTCGGGGTGCCGGGGCTCGAGTCGGTCCACAGGCGCATCGCGTCGAAGTACCGGGCGGCGAACTCGACGTCGAGCCGGGAGAGGAAGACCGGGTCGACGAAGCGGTCGTCGTACAGCCCGTCCAGCACACTGCTGGTGATGGTCAGGTAGAGCTTGTTGAAGTCGGCGAGGGGGCAGCTGGCCTCCAGCGGCGGCAGCCGGACCAGCATGTCCTGCAACTTGGTCAGGTGATCGACCACGGCCGGCACGTCCGCGGGGTGATCGGCGAGCAGGTCGACGATGTCCCGGTGCACGGGCCCCCAGACCGGTTCGATCATTTCTCCTCCATCGTGGTCGGCGGCCTCCCCCGTGCCGTCGTCGACGCGGCCCAGCCTCTCAGCCGACACCGGCCCGGGGGATCAGTAGAACGACGTATCCCGGCGCGCACACGCGCGCCGGGATACGTCGGAGTGGTGAGTCAGCCCCGTTGGTTGCGCAACTGGATCGCGCTGGCCTGCACGCGGGTACGGACCTGCAGCTTGTCGAAGATGTGCGACACGTGCACACCGATGGTCCGCTCGCTGATGAACAGCCGCTGCCCGATCTCCTTGTTGGTCAACCCCTCGGCGACCAGGGCGAGCACTTCCCGCTCACGTGCGGTGAGCGCCGCCAGCTCGTCGTCGGACGCCTCGGCCGGCGCGCTGCGCTGACCGGCGGGGCTGTCGCGCTCGTCAAGCGACACCCGGGCCCGCCCGGCCAGCTCGCGGATCTCCGAGGTCAACGGCACCGCGCCCAACCCCTGCGCGACCCGGTACGCCTCCCGCAGCAGCTTGCCGGCGGTGGCCACCCGGATACGGCGAGCCAGCAGCGCCTCGGCCTGCCGCAGCCGCGAGTAGGCCGCCGGGTAGGGGTGGTTGCGGCGGTCCCACTCGGCGGCCGACGCCGCCCACAACTCCGGGTCGCTGCCGTCGAGGCGGCTCACCTCTGCCGCGCACAGCGCCAGGAAGCCCTCCACCACCGAACGCACCGGCCGGGCGGCCCCGGCGCTCTTGCGGGCCACCCGATCGGCCACGTCGCGCAGCCGGCGCACCGCTGTCGGGTCCACCTCGACGTCGCGGCTGGAGTGGGCCTCCGCCTCGGCGCGCAGGCCGTGCCAGACCAACGCGGAGAGGATCATCACGTCGTCGGAGCGACTCTCGGTGAGGCCCCGCTGCACCGCCTGCCGCGCCACGTCGTGCCGGCCCTCCCACATGGCCAACCCGGAGCGCAGGGTGAGCAGCGGAATCACGTGTCGCGCCCCGCCGCCGGCGAGCAGGGTCGCCACCGCGTCGAGGTCCCGACCGGCGGCCTCGATGTCGCCGTAGCCCACCGAGAGCCGACACCGGGCCAGCAGCAACTCCACGGCGTCCGCACCGGACGGTCGGTGCCGCAGGGCCACGGCCACCACCTTCTCCGCCTCGGCCCACTGACCCACCCGGAACAGCCCGTTGATGGCGATGGCCAGCAGCCGGGTGCCCCAGGTGCGGCCCAGGCCCAGCTCGGCCACCCGTTCGGCACCCCGCCGGGCCACCACCACGCCCTCCTCGAGGACGTTCAGCGGCCCGGTCAGCAGCTCCGCCAGGTGCAGGTACGCGCACGCCACGTCCTCGGGCTGGCCGGCCCGCTCGGCGGTGTCGAGGGCGTCGCGCATGACCGCGAGACCGGCGTCCGGGTCTTCCAGGCAGGCGTCGCTGAAGCCCAGCGCGGCACTGGCCAGGACGACCTCGGTGGCCGAGCCCTCCACGTTCTCGGCCAGGGCCAGCGCCTCGCGGGCCCGCTCGCCGGCGTCGGCGTACCGACCCAGGTGCAGCAGCAGCTCGGCCAGCCGGGCGGCGGCGCTCGCCCGGTCCCGAGGGGAGCAGTCCCCCGCCTTCAACGCCCGTTGGTACTCCTCCTCGGCCAGTGCGGAGCGACCGGCGGCGGCCAGGTAGCGGGCGCGGCGGATGCGCAGCGCACAGCTCGGCTCCCCGCCGCGCAGCGCGGCCAACTCCTCCAGCAGGGCTAACGCGCGCGCGTGCTCCCCGCAGTGGTGGGCCGCCTCGGCGGCGTTCTCGAGCAACTCCATCCGGTCCACCGTCAGCGGACCCGGCTCGGCGGCCAACTGCAACGCCGCCGACCAGTGCCGGTGCGCCTCGGCGTAACCGTGCAGCCGCTCGGCCTCCTGAGCGGCGGCCACCGCCGCCGGCAGGGCGCGCGCCGGCTCGCCGGCCAGCCGCCAGTGGTGCGCCAGCCGGGCCTGGTGCAGCTCACCCGGGACCGTGGTCAGCGCCTCGGCGTAGCGGCGGTGCAGCCCGGAGCGCTCGGCCGGCAGCAGCTCGTGCGCCAGCACCTCGGCGACGAGGCGGTGTCGCAACCGGTAGCCCTCGTCGGCGCCGACCAGCAGCCGGTGCGCCACCGCGGCCCGGGCAGCGGCGATCAGCTCGTCCTCCGGCATCCGCAGCACCTCGGCCAGCAGCCAGTGCTGCACCGGCTCGACACCGGCGGCCACCGCGTGCACCACGGCGTGCGCGTGCTGGGGCAGCGCGTCGACCCGTTCGAGGAAGATCTCCCGCAGCGTCTCGGACAGACCGTCGCGGCCGTCGCGCAGATCCCGGGCCAGCTCCTCGATGACGAACGGGTTGCCGCCGCTGCGCTGCCACACCTGCTCGGCCGCGTCCGCGCTGAGCGGTCGGCCGGCCACCGCGGAGGCGAGCATCTCGGTGTGGGTGCGGCCCAGCGGGGCCAGGTCGAGCACCCGCACGGTGCGCAGCCGACGCAGCTCGGTGAGCACCCGGCGCAGCGGGTGCGCGCCCTGCAACGACTCGGCCCGCACCGCGGCCAACACCGACAGCTGAAGGTCGCCCAGGCCGGCGAGTAGGTAGAGCAGGAGCTGCCGGGTGCTGCGGTCGACCCACTGCAGGTCGTCCAGGATCAGCACCAACGGGCGGCCCTCGGCGATCAGGTGCAGGCCGCGAGAAACCCGCTCCAGCAGCGCGCCCGCGCCGTCCGGACCGGCGGTCTCGTCGGCGACCATCTGCAGCAGCCCGCGCACCGCCGAGGAGGTGCGAGCGTGCGAGGTGGACACCTCGGTGTCGAACCTGCGCAGCGCCTGCAGCAGCGGGTGCAGCGGGGAGGCGTCGCCGATGTCCAGACAGCTGCCGGTGAGCACCACGGCGCCCTGCTCCCGGAGGCGGTCGCCGATCTCGCCCAACAGCCGGGTCTTACCCACACCGCTCTCGCCGGTCAGGAAGACCGCTGCGGTCTGCCCGTGCGCGGCGTCACCGAGCAACGCGGACCGAACCGTCTGCACCAGCTCGGCCCGGCCCACGAGCGGTGCGGTGTCCACATCGCTGGCCATGCCCCGCAGCCTAATCACAGCCCCCCACACCGTTCTACGGCCGTCTGCCGCTTGTGGTACTCCTCGCGTCGACTTTGCGACTAAAGGTTGCAGGTGGCCGACATACGTCGTTCTGCAGATCCCCCGTCGGCTCAGGAGTGCCAATCTCCGGGGTGATCAGGCAACAGCGGGGAGAAAGGCCGGTGCGATACCCATGACCACCAGCATCATCGCCGACGCGCAACGGACCGTCACCCCGCTCTGGCCGGTGCCCCAGGAGAGGCGCGTCGTCACCGTTCTCTTCGCCGACATCGTCGGCTCCACGGCCCTGGTGAACCGCCTCGACCCGGAGGATGTCCGTGCGGTGCAGCGGGCCTACTTCGACACCGTCGCCGGTGTGCTGCACCGCTGGCAGGGGGTGGTGGAGAAGTACATCGGCGACGCCGTGATGGCGCTCTTCGGCGCTCGGCGCTCCGACGGCTTCGACGCGTACCGCGCGGTGCGGGCCGGGCTCGAGATCCAGGCCGCGCTGGACCGGCGGCCCATGGTCGGCGACATCCGGCTGCGCGTGCGGGTCGGGGTCGCCACCGGCGAGGTCGTGGTCGACCTGGGCGACGCCGTCACCGGCGGGCACGGCGCGGCCAGCGGCGCGGTGATCACCACGGCGGCCCGCCTGCAGGAGTACGCCGCACCCGGCGCGGTGGCGCTCTGCGCGGCGACCGCCCGCGCCACCGCCGGTCTGATCGCCAAGCGTGAGCTGGCGCCGGTGACCGGTCAGGTGCCGCCGGCGCCGCTCTGGCACGCCGTCGGTCCGGTACGCCCCGGTGTCGACCGCCACGACGGCCCGTTGGTCGGTCGACGCCGCGAGCTGGCCACCGTCCGCGACCAGCTGGGTCCAGCCATCCGCGACCGGACACCACGCTGGGTCTCCCTGGTCGGCCCCACCGGCAGTGGCCGCAGCCGGCTGCTGCACGAGCTGACCCGCAGCCTGACCACGGTGGACGGATCGCCGGTCCGCTGGTGCGTGGCACCCTGTCAGCCGTACCCCGACCAGGCGTTGGCGCCGGTCGCGTACCTGCTCCGCGACGTCGCCGGGATCCGGCACAGCGACGGCCCGGCGGCGCTCCACGACCGGCTCGTCGCGGCTCTGACGCCGCTGTTCCCACCGACCGGAGTGGCCACCGCGGTCCCGGCGCTGCACCGGATGCTCACCAGCCCGGACAGCTCGGCCGCCGCCCTCGCCGGCGCAGCGGTCTGCCGGGAGGTCCTGCTGAGCCTGGCAGCCCACCGGCCGCTGGTCGTGGCCGTCGACGACCTGGACCGGGCCGCGCCGGCGGTACGCCGGTTCCTGCACGCGCTGTTCAGCGCGGCGACCGAGCGTGGCCTGCCGCTGGCCCTGCTCACCGTGCACCAGCCGCAGTGGGCCGACTCCCGGCCCGATCCGGCCCGCCCGGTGACGATCGGACCGCTGGCCACGGTGCAGTCCGGGCGGCTGCTGCGCCACCTGCTGGCCAGGGCCGGGCAGCCGGTGGCGCTTGTCGACCGGCTGCTGCCGCTGGTGGGAGGTCGCCCCGGGCACGCGGCCGCGTACGTCACGTCGGTCGTGGACGGTGCCGACCCGACGGCGCTCCCCCTGCCCGAGGTGGTCCGCCGGGCCGTCGGGCCGGAGCTGGACCACCTCGACGGTGAGCGGCGGGCGGTGCTGATGGCCGCCGGCACCCTCGGTGACCCGATCTCCGGCGAGGCCGTGGACCGGGCACTCGGCTGGACACCCGGCCGGGCCGCACCCGTCCTCCGCGGGCTGGTCGCCGCCGGGCTGTTGCTCCCGCACCGCGTGGACGGGTACGCCTTCGCCGCGCCCGCGCTGCGCCAGGTCGCCGCCGAGCGGTTGCCCCGCGCCCTGCGGGCCGTCTTCAAGCGCCGGGCCGCAGGCCTCCCGCAGCTCGACACCGCGGACCGGCTCGACCATGCCGCCGGTGTGGTCAACGACTCGACGGCGAACGCCGAGATCGTGCGCCTCGACACCGTCGGCGCTCGCTCCGGTCACCTCGACGCCGTCTTCGCGGCGCTGACCCCGGCGGGGCCGGACGGTGCCGCCGACCCGCACCCGCCGAGGCGGGGCAACACCACCCCGACGATGGCCGCCCGCCCCGCCGTGTCGAGCCCCGGCACCGACCGTACGTCGGGCGGCAGCTCGCTCCAGGACACCGGTCGGCTCGCAGCAGCGGCGCGCGCCACGCCCTCGAGTTCAGCGGGGAACTGGAGACTCGCCGACGTCGACGATCCGCCCGGCACGCTGCGGCCGACGCCCCGCCCGCCGTTGATACGCCGACCCGACGGCCTGCCCGCCTCTGCCTGACCGCCCGTCGGCGACGTCCTTCCGCACCCTCGCGCCGGGTCGGGCACCGTCGCGTACCGGTCCAGGTAGGACCGGTACTCGTGTCGTGCTGGCGCACGCCCCGCTGCCGGCGCGGCTCCTCATGCCGATCGTCGCGCCCCGGCTCTTCGCCCGTCACGCCGGGCGGGTGCACGGCACCGCCACGCCCCCACGCATCGGCGTCAGCGCCCGCTGAGCACGGTCGCGGGCGGCCGGGCTCTCAGCGGGCGGCCAGGAAGGCCAGCACGCGCGGCCAGGCCGCCGCGCTGGCGTCCGGGGAGTACTCGTCGACGTCCGGGTCGGTGAACAGGTGGCCCACGCCCGGATAGCGGAAGACCTCCAGGTCCGCGCCCGCGTCGGTGATGGCCCGCTGCCACTCGTCGACCTCGTCCGGCGCGTCGTACGGGTCGGGGTCGGCGAGGTGCAGCTGCACCGGCAGGCCGGGTCGGACCGCGTCCGGCGCGCCACCGGTGCCGTGCAGCAGGAGCAGGCCGGCGGCGGCAGGGCGTTCGGCAAGCAGCGCCCCGGCCACACCGGCACCCATCGAGAAGCCGGCGAGCACCGTCTCCGGGGGCAGGTCACGCAGCGCCGACCGGGCCCGGTCCAGCACCACCTCGTGGCCGACCTTGTCGAGCAGCGCGAAACCCTCCTCGACGGTGTCGGTGGCCGTGACGCCGTACAGGTCGGGGGTGCTGACCTCGTGCCCGGCGGAGCGCAACCGGTCGGCGGCGGCGCGGACGGCGGGCCGCAGCCCGTACACGGAGTGGAAGAGCACGACGTGTGGCATCCGGCCATCCTGCCGCAGTCGACCGGCCGTCCGGGGTGGCCACGCGGGGTGGGTGTCGGACCAGTACGGGACGTGGTCGGGTTGCCGGCCCGAGGTCAGGCGGCCGGCCGCTTGTCGACGATGCGGCGCATCTTGCCCATCGACCGTTCCACCGTGTCGGGGGCGAGGACGTCGACCGCGACGCTCACGCCGATGGTGTTCTTCACCAGCTGGACAAGCGTGTCGCCGGCGCGCTCGGCGGCGGCCGTCTCGACACCGGCTCGCCGTTCCACCCGCACCGTGAGGGTGTCCAGCCGGCCGCGCCGGTCGAGGACGCACTGGAAGTGTGGCGACAACTGCGGGGTGCGCAGGATCAGCTCCTCGATCTGGGTGGGGAAGATGTTGACCCCCCGCAGGATCATCATGTCGTCGGTCCGGCCGGTGATCTTCTCGATCCGGCGCATCGGCCGGGCGGTGCCGGGCAACAGCCGGGTCAGGTCGCGGGTGCGGTAGCGCACGACCGGCATCGCCTCCTTGCTCAGGGAGGTCAACACCAGCTCACCCCGCTCACCGTCGGGCAGCACGGCCCCGGTGACCGGGTCGATGATCTCCGGGTAGAAGTGGTCCTCCCAGAGGTGCAGGCCGTCCTTGGTCTCGACGCACTCGGTCGCCACGCCGGGCCCCATCACCTCGGAGAGGCCGTAGATGTCGACGGCGTGGATGTCGAGCTGCTGCTCGATCTCCCGGCGCATGTCCTCGGTCCACGGCTCGGCGCCGAAGATGCCCACCCGCAGTGAGGTGGCGCGCGGATCGATGCCCTGGCGGCGCATCTCGTCGACGATGGCCAGCAGGTAACTGGGCGTCACCATGATGACCTCGGGTTCGAAGTCGCGGATCAGCATGACCTGACGCTCGGTCATACCGCCGGAGACCGGGATGACGGTGCAGCCCAGCTCCTCGGCGCCGTAGTGCGCGCCCAGGCCGCCGGTGAAGAGCCCGTAGCCGTACGCGACGTGCACCCGGTCGCCGGGGCGGCCGCCGGAGGCGCGGATCGACCGGGCCATCAGGCGGGCCCACGTGTGCAGGTCGTCGCGGGTGTAGCCGACCACCGTCGGCCGGCCGGTGGTGCCGGAGGAGGCGTGCAGGCGGGCGACCCGCTCCCGGGGCACGGCGAACATGCCGAACGGGTAGTTGTCCCGCAGCTCCGCCTTGCCGGTGAACGGGAAGCGCGGCAGGTCGTCGAGGTCCCGGCAGTCGTCGGGGTGCACCCCGGCCGCGTCGAACGCCCGGCGGTAGTGCGGCACGTTGTCGTACGCGTGCCGCACCGACCAGCGCAGTCGGTCGCGTTGCAGGGCGCGCAGCTCGTCGATGCCGGCGCGCTCGATCGGCTCCAGCTCCTCGGGACGAGGGGTGCGGTCCTGCATCGGCTGCCTCCTTGGCGCGGCGGTCCCGGTGGGGCTGCGGGTACCGTACGCCCGCGTTCGTCCGGGCCGACGGGCGGTCAGCGGGTGGCCGGCAGCCGGTGCAGGGCGTCCACGAGCGGTGCCAGCTCGGGGGTGGCCTCCGCCTGGGCGAGGGCGTCGGTGAGCACCCGGTCGTGGGTGGGCCGGGCCTGGGCGAGCAGCTCCGACCCGGCCGGGGTCAGCTCGGTGTAGATGCCACGCCGGTCGTCGGCGCAGAGGATCCGGGTGAGCAGCCCTCGCTGCTCCAAACGGGTGACCAGGCGGGTGGTGGCGCTGCCGGAGAGCGCGGCGGCGCGGGCGAGTTGGCTCATCCGCATGTGCCAGCCGTCCTGCCGGGAGAGCGCGTCGAGCACCGTGTACTCGACGACTGACAACTCGTGGCACCCCTGCAGGGCGCGCTCCAGGGAGGTCTCGATCAGGCCGTGCAGCGCGGCGAGGGTGCGCCAGCCCTGCGCGCGGATCTCGACCGCGTCGTCGGCGATGCCCATGCCGGCCCCCTCGGTGTGATCTGAACGAACCCCAGGCTATCACGCTTGCGCGGGTATAAAGCGCGTGCAAGTATTTTGTTGCTGGCGCGTGTAGTTGCACGCGCTTTATATCTGTCCCCTCCCCGATGGGAAGACCATGTCGGTACGCCACACGTCCCTGCCACCCGGCCTGATCGCGCTGGCCATCGGTGCCTTCGGCATCGGGCTCACCGAGTTCGTGATCATGGGTCTGCTGCCCGAGGTGGCCGCCGACTTCGCGGTCACCGAGCCGGTGGCCGGCTGGCTGATCTCCGGTTATGCGCTCAGCGTGGCCGTCGGCGGGGTGCTCCTCACCGCTGCGGTCACCCGGCTACCGCGCAAGCCGGTGCTGCTCGGCCTCATGGTGCTCTTCATCATCGGCAACCTGCTCTCCGCCGTCGCCGGTGACTACGCCGTGATGATGGCCGGCCGGATCGTCGCCGCGCTCTGCCACGGCGCGTTCTTCGGCATCGGCGCCGTGGTGGCCGCCGGCCTGGTCGCACCGGCCCGCCGGGCGGGCGCCATCGCCATGATGTTCGCCGGCCTGACCATCGCGAACGTGCTCGGCGTGCCCTTCGGCACCTTCCTCGGACAGCACTTCGGCTGGCGGTCGACGTTCTGGGCGATCACCGCCATCGGGGTGGTGGCCCTCGTCGGGCTGGCCCTGCTCATTCCGGCCGGGGACACCGCCGACGCCGACCGCCCGGCCGGCGGGCTGCGCGGCGAGTTGCGGGCCTTCACCCACGCGCAGGTCTGGCTCTCCCTGGTGATCACCGTTCTGGGCTTCGGCGGGATGTTCGGCGCGTTCACCTACATCGCCTACACCCTCACCGAGGTCAGCGGCTTCGCCACCAGCACCGTGCCGTGGCTGCTCGTCCTCTTCGGGGTGGGGCTCTTCGCGGGCAACCTGCTCGGCGGCCGGGCAGCAGACCGATCACTGTCGCGCACCCTGGTCACCGTCCTGGCGGTGCTCACCGTGGTGCTCGTCGGGTTCGCGCTGACCGCCACGAACCCGGTGCTGACAATCGTCGCGCTGGTCCTGATGGGCGGCTTCGGGTTCGCCACCGTGCCGCCGCTGCAGATGCGGATCATGCGGTACGCCCACCAGGCGCCGACCCTGGCGTCCGGGGCGAACATCGCCGCGTTCAACCTCGGCAACGCGCTGGGGGCCTGGATCGGCGGGGTGACCATCGCCGCCGGGCTCGGCTACACCTCGCCGATCTGGGCCGGCGCCGCGCTCACCCTCGCCGGCCTCGGCGTGCTCCTCGGGGCGCTGCGGCTGGCCCGTCGCGACCAGCCGGCGCGGGCCGACGCGGAGTTGGCGGAGACCACGGCCTGACCGGCCCGATGACGGCGCCGGGCCGGGCGGAGGGCCCGGCCCGGCGCCGCTTCGATCATCGCCCTGCCATCCTCCCGCAATTGCAAAAGATGTGCAACAAGGTCTGGACAACGCGCGCGTGCCGTAACTAGCCTCCATGCCATGAGTCCTTACATCGCGGATCCCTGGGCCTGGCAGGAGAGCTGGGACCGCCAGCAGGAAGCGTTCATGCCGGACCGGGAACACCGGTTCACCGCCATGCTCGACACCGTCGACGCGGTCCTCGACGGTCAGCCACCGCGCGTGCTCGACCTGGCTGGCGGCACCGGCACCATCTCGCTGCGGACCCTCGCCCGCTTCCCCGCCGCCGAGATGACAGTTGTCGACCTCGACCCGGCACTGCTCGCCATCGCCGACGCCTCGCTGGACGACCGGGCCACCATCGTCACCGCCGACCTCGGCGCCCCCGAGTGGCGCGCCACGCTCCCCCACCAGGAGTACGACGCCGTGCTCACGGCCACCGCCCTGCACTGGCTGCCGGCCGACCGGCTCGGGCAGCTCTACGCCGAACTGCGCGAAGTGCTGCGACCCGGCGGCGTCTTCGTCAACGCCGACCGCATGCCCGACGACGCCGTGCCGGAGCTGACCAAGCGGCTGGCGGACCGGGCCCGGAACCGGCGCAACGCCAGGTACGCCGCCGGCTCGGTGCTGTCCTGGTCGGACTGGTGGCAGCGGGCCGCCACCGACCCGGCGCTCGCCCCACTCGTCGCGGAGCGACAGGCGATCTACCCGACCGGGCACAGCCCCGAGTGGAACCCGCCGGTCTCCTGGCACCTGGCCGCCCTCACCGCGGCCGGCTTCAGCGAGGTCGGCACGGTCTGGCGGGGCGGCCCCGACGCCGCCGTCGCGGCAGTCCGCTGACGCCGCCGAGGCCGAACACTGCGGCAGCGCCGCCGACGCCGGCACTACGCTGAGGAGCCGTGCCAGAGCCGTTCGAGCCGCGTACCGACCCCGACGTCGACCTGGGTGTCCCCGCCGACCGCCGCGAGCTGACGACTCGCCCCATGACGACCCTCGCGACGATCGCGACCGGCGGGGTGCTCGGCGCGCTGGCCCGAGCCGGCCTGCAACACGCCGTTCCGCACCCACCGACCGGCTTTCCGTGGGCCACGTTCACCATCAACACGTTCGGGTGTCTGCTGATCGGCGTGCTGATGGCGGTGCTCGGGCACCTCGACGGCGGGCACCCGCTAACTCGCCCGTTCCTCGGGGTCGGTGTGCTCGGCGGGTTCACCACCTTCTCCACCTACGCGGTCGACATCCACCAGGCGCTCGTCGCGGGCGCACCAGGCACCGCGGTGGCGTACCTCGCCGCGACGGTGCTCGGGGCGCTCGTCGCGGTCGGGGTGGGCGACGCCGCCACCGCCGGGCTGCTGCGCCGGGTGACCCGATGACCGCCCTGCTCATCGCCCTGGGCGCGGCCGTCGGCGCACCGCTGCGCTACCTCACCGACCGGGCCGTGCAGTCCCGGCACGGCTCGGTCTTCCCCTGGGGCACGCTGCTCGTCAACGTGGCCGGGTCGCTGCTGCTCGGCGCCCTGGTCGGCTGGCCGGCCGGCCCGACGGTCAGCGCGTTGCTCGGCACCGGGTTCTGCGGCGCGTTGACCACCTACTCCACCTTCAGCTACGAGACGTTGCGGCTGACCAAGGGTGGTCACCGGCTGCTCGCGCTGGCAAACGTGCTCGGCAGCGTGGCCGCCGGGCTCACCGCGGCCACCGCCGGTTATGCCCTGGCCCGGGCCCTGGCCGGCTGACCGCCCCGTCAACACACCGAGGGTATATACGCGAGGTATACCCTCGGTGTAGCCTGCTGGCATGAGCGTGCCACTGACCCTTCTCGGCCTCCTCGAACGGGAGCCTAGCCACGGTTACGACCTGAAGCGCGACTACGACGCCTTCTTCGGCCGCGGCAAGCCGCTGCCGTTCGGTCAGGTCTACTCCACCCTCAGCCGACTGGCCCGCGACGGCAAGGTGGTGATCAGCGACGTCGCCCCCGGCTCCGGCCCGGACCGCAAGCGCTACGTCATCACCGACGTCGGCGCGACCGAGGTCGAACAGTGGCTGACCCAGCCGGTCGACCCGGAGCCGCACCTGCAGACGGTGCTCTTCGCCAAGGTCGTGCTCGCCCTGATGCTGGACCGGCCGGCCGCCGAATACCTGGACACCCAGCGCACCGCCCACCTGCAGCGGATGCGGGAGCTGACCGAGATCAAGCGCGCCGGCAGCCTGGTCGACGCGCTCCTCGCCGACCACGGCCTCTACCACCTGGAGGCGGACCTCCGGTGGATCGAGATGACCGGCGCCCGACTGGACGCCCTGCGGAAAGAGGTACGACCGTGAGTGTGGTGATCGAAGCGCGCGACGTCGAGTTCTCCTTCGGCCAGACCCCCGCCCTGCGCGGTGCCAGCGTCGCCGTGGAGGCGGGCGAGGTCCTCGCCGTGATGGGCCCCAGCGGCTCGGGCAAGTCCACCCTGTTGCACTGCCTGGCCGGCATCCTGGTGCCCGACTCCGGCGAGATCCTCTTCGACGGGGCCCGGGTGCACGCCATGGCCGAGACCGAGCGCAGCAGCCTGCGCCGGGACCGGTTCGGTTTCGTGTTCCAGTTCGGTCAACTCGTCCCCGAACTGACCGCGGTGGAGAACGTCGCGCTGCCGCTGCTGCTCAGCGGCGTCCCCCGCAGGCAGGCGCTGTCCAGGGCGTACGACTGGTTCGCGCGCCTCGGCCTGGACGGCCTGCAGCAGCGGCGCTCGGGTGAGCTCTCCGGCGGGCAGGCGCAACGCGTCGCCCTGGCCCGGGGCCTGGTCGCCGAGCCGCAGGTGCTCTTCGCCGACGAGCCGACCGGCGCGCTCGACTCGCTCACCGGCGAGCAGGTGATGGACCTGCTCGTCGGCGCCGCCCGAGAGCAGGGCACGACCGTCATCCTGGTCACCCACGAGCCGAGGATCGCCGCGTACGCCGACCGCGAGGTCATGGTCCGCGACGGGCGGGTCAACGCGCCGGACCGGGTCGCCTCATGATCCGCTTCGGGCTCCGTCTCGCCGTGGCCGGGGGCCGTGAGGCGCTCACCCGCCTGCTCGTCATCGCCGCCGCCGTCGCGGTCGGCAGCGGGCTGCTGCTGACCACCCTCGCCGGGGTCAACGCCGTCGACGCCCAGCTCACCCGGTACGCGTCGATCTATCCCAGCGCCTCGACCGGCGGCGACGCCGACCCGCTGTGGTGGTCGACCCGGGACGACTACTTCCACGGCAAGCAGATCATCAGGATCGACGTCGCGGCCACCGGGCCGAACGCGCCCACTCCGGCCGGCATCCCGGCCACTCCGGGTCCCGGTGAGTTCTACGCCTCGCCGGCGCTGCGGGACCTGTTCGCCGCGCACCCGGCCGACCAGTTGGGCGACCGGTACCCGGAGCGTGACCTCGGCATCGTCGGTGACGCCGGGCTGACCTCACCGGACACCCTGCTCGCCATCGTGGGCGGCACGCCGGAGGGCGTCGGCAAGCTGCCCAACGCCCGGCAGGTCGGCGACCTCGGTGACAAGCCCACGCTTCCCGAGGCCACCGTGAACCTCATCCTGGGCGTGGTCGCCGGCGGGCTGCTCTTTCCGGTGCTGATCTTCATCGGCACCGCCACCCGGCTCAGCGCCGCCCGCCGGGAGCAGCGTTTCGCCGCGATGCGCCTGGTCGGCGCGACGACTCGGCAGATCTCGACGGTCGCCGCGGTGGAGGCGGCCGCCGCCGCCGTCGCCGGCACCGCCGTCGGCTTCGGCCTGTTCTACGCCTTCCGCGACCCGCTCGCGGGCATCCCGTTCACCGGCATGCCGTTCTTCCCCAGCGACATGTCCCTGGGCCTGCTGGACGCCCTGCTGGTGGCGCTCGGCGTCCCCGCCGGCGCGGCGCTGGCGGCCCAGGTCTCCCTGCGCCGGGTACGGATCTCGCCGCTCGGCGTCACCCGGCGGGTCACCCCCCGGGCACCGCGCGCCTACCGGCTGATCCCGATGCTGCTCGGCGTCGCCGTGCTGTTCCTCGCCATCGGTTACCGACCTCCGACGTCCGACGGCCAGGCAGCGGTGTTCCTGCCCGGGCTGCTGCTCATCATGGTCGGCCTGATCGTCGCCGGCCCCTGGTTGACGATGGTCGGCGCCCGGGTGATGGCCCGCTACGCCAACCGCCCGGCCGGGCTCATCGCCGCGCGACGCCTCGCCGACAACCCGAAGGCCGGCTTCCGGGCGATCAGCGGCATCATGCTCGCGCTCTTCGTGACGAGCGTGGCGGTCGGCGTGATCACCACGATCGTCGCCAACCGCGGCCCGGCGCCCACCGGTTCGACCGACGCGGGCACGGTGACCACCGTCTTCGACGAGAAGGTGTCGACGGTGCCCGACACGCTCGTCGCCGACCTGAACGCGATTCCCGGCGTGCGGTCCGCGACCGCCATCCGCGAGAACCCGACGATGATGGACGGCGGCGAGGTCGGGGTGATCGCGTGCACCGACCTACCCAGCACGTACGGCCGGTGCGCCGACGGCGCGAGCGTCATCGAGGTGCCGTTGGGCCTCAGCCGCTGGCGGGAGTCGGCGTCGTCCGCGACGGTCTGGCCCGCCGCGTCGCTCACCATCGACGACCTCCAGCGGCTCCCGGTGGTGTCGATGGTCGTCGGCACCGATGGCTCCGCCGCCGCCATCGAGCGCACCCGCACCCTGCTGGAGATCGCCTTCCCGACCTTCTGGGTGGGCCCGAACGTGCCCGGCGACTTCGAGTCGGACTTCGCCGACACGCTGCGCGGCTGGGAACAACTGGCGAACGTCATCATCGTGGCCAGCCTGGCGCTCGGCGGGTGCAGCCTCGCGGTCAGCGTGATCGGCGGTCTCACCGAACGCCGCCGCCCGTTCAGCCTGCTGCGCCTCAGCGGCGCGCCGGTGCGGGTCCTGCGCCGGGTGGTGGCGTTGGAGAGCGCCGTGCCGATGCTCGCCGTCGCCGCCGTCGCCATCGGCATGGGCCTGCTCGCCGCCCACCTGTTCCTACGGGCGCAGATGGACTACACCCTCGTCGCGCCGCAGCCGGGCTTCTACGTGATCGTCGTCGTCGGGTTGGCAGCCTGCCTCGGCGTCATCGCCTCCACCCTGCCGCTACTGGAGCGCATCACCGGGCCGGAGACCGCCCGCAGCGAGTAGTCGTCATTCTGTCGGCCCGGTGGCGGTGAGGGCCACCACCGGGCCGAGGACGAAGACGGCGGGCGGGCCGACGCCCTCCCGGGCGGCCACGGCGCCGATCTCGTCCAGCCGGGCGGGCACCGATCGCTGGTGGGGCAGCCCGGCGTCCTGCACGGCGAGCACCTGACTCTCCGGGGCCCGGCCGTGCTCGATCAGCACAGTCGCGATCTTGGCGATGGTGTCGACGGCCATCAGCAGCACGACGGTGCCCCGGGCGCGCGCCAGCGCCGCCCAGTCCACGAGCGAGTCCGGGTGCCCGGGCGGCAGGTGCCCGGACACGACGGTGACGTCGTGGGCCACACCCCGGTGGGTGACCGGCACGCCGGCGAGTGCCGGCGCGGCGAGCGCGCTGCTCACCCCGGGCACCACCGTCACCGGCACACCCGCCGCCACGCACGCCTGCACCTCCTCGTGGCCGCGCCCGAAGACGTACGGGTCGCCGCCCTTGAGCCGGACCACCCGGCGACCAGCCTTCGCGTGCGACACCAGAGCCGCGTTGATCGCCTCCTGGGCCATCGACGGGCCCCGGGGCACCTTCGCGGCGTCGACCACCAGCACGTCCGGGCGCAGCCCGGCGATCAGGCCCTGCGGGGCGAGCCGGTCGACGACCACCACGTCCGCCGCGTCGAGCAACGCCTTCGCGCGTACCGTGATCAGGTCGTCGGGCCCCGGCCCGCCACCGACGACCGCGACCGAACCGTGGTCGTGGTCGTGGTGGTGGTCGTGCCCGTGGTGGTGGTGGTGGCCGACCGGGTCGTCGGGGTGGTCGTGCGGGCGTTGCGGGCGACCGACCTTGTCGGCGAAGCCGGGCATCAGCACCCGGTACGCGCAGGTGTCGCAGTTCATCCGGATGTCGCCGCCGAGCGCCTCGGCGTACCGCTCGCGCACGAGGTCGGCGAGGGCGTCGCAGTCGCCGATCACCTCGGCGACGCGGACGTCCAGGTCGGGGTGGGCGGCGGCGAACTCCGCCGACTGGGCGACGATCCGGTCCGGCAGCACGCCGGCGAACAGGAAGTACGGCGCGACGACGATCCGCCGGGCACCGAGGCGGCGCAGCCGCTCCAGCACGGCCGGCACCGACGGCTGCGCCAGGGAGATGAACCCCGGCTCCACGCCGGCGTAGCCGCGCCCCTCCCAGAGCAGCCGGGCGACCTTGGCGACCTCGGCGTTGGCGTCCGGGTCGGTGGACCCCCGCCCGATCAACGCGACCCACGTGCCGGCCCGGTCGGCACCCGCCGGCTCCGTGCCGGCCCGGTCGGCACCCGCCGGCTCCGTGCCGGCCCGGTCGGCACCCGCCAACGCGGCGTCGATGCGTTCCTCGAGGGCGGTGTGCAGCAACGGGTGCGGGCCGAGCGGGCGGCCGTAGCGGTAGCTCAGCCCGGGGTGGCGCTGCTGCTCCCGGGCCATCGCCGCGGGGATGTCGCCCTTGCCGTGGCCGGCGCCGGTGAGCACCAGCGGCAGCGCCACGAGCGCTCGGTGCCCACGCCCGACGAGCGCGCCGACCGCGTCGGTGAGCGGCGGGCGGGACAGCTCGATGAAGCCGCCCTCGACGTCGCCGGTGTCACCGCGACGGCGGACCCGCTCGACGAGAGCGGCGAACTGGTCGACCCCGGCCGCGCTGCGCGTGCCGTGCCCGACGATGACCAACCCGGTCATGACTTCTCCTCGACGTAGAGCAGGGCGTTGAGGGCGGCGGCGGCGACCGCCGAGCCACCCTTCTCCCCCACGTTGGACACGGCGGGCAGGCCACTGGCCCGAAGCGCCGCCTTCGACTCGGCGGCGCCCACGAAGCCGACCGGCAGGCCGACGACGAGCGCCGGTGCGGCGTCCACCGTGAGCAGTTCGACGAGCGCGGTGGGCGCGCAGCCGACCACCCACACCGCACCGGGACCGACCCGGGTCAGGGCGATCCGCACGGCCGCCGCCGAGCGGGTGATGCCGGCGGAGCGGCCCAGGTCGGCCGCGGCGGGTTCGGCGACCGGGCAGACCAGTTCCCGGCCGGCCCGGGTGATACCGGCGGCGACCATCGCCACGTCGGTGACCACCGGCGCTCCGGCGCGCAGCGCGGCCAGCCCCGACTCCAGGGCGGCCTCGTCGCAGACGAGCTCGTCGACGTACGCGAGGTCGGCGCTGGCGTGCACCACCCGCTCGGTCACCGCTCGGCTCAGCGGCGGCAGGTGCGACAGGTCGACGCGCTCGCGCAGGATGCGGTACGACTCGACCTCGATGGGGTGCACCACCCGGCTCATCGGGCTCCTTCACAGGGGGCGGGCTCGACGACGCGGATCGCGTCGACCGGGCAGATCTCCAGGCACTCCAGGCAGCCGGTGCAGCGGTCGGCGCGGACCGTGAGGCCACCGGCGACCGGCCGGATCGCGTGGGTGGGGCAGGTGAGCAGGCAGGCGCCGCAGCCCTGGCAGGCGTCGATGGTCACGAACGCCACCGGTACCCCCGGGGTGTCACCATCCGGCCGCCGACCAGCCGCGTGTCGCTGTTGCCGACCACCACGACGCTGTACATGTCGACGATGGCCGGGTCGAGCGTGGACAGGGTGGCGAGGTGGACCTGTTCGCCGGGGCGGCTGGCGTTACGCACCACACCCACCGGGGTGTCCGGCGGCCGGTGCGCGGCGAGGATGCCGAGCGCCTTGCCGAGCTGCCAGTCGCGGGCACGGCTGCGCGGGTTGTAGAACAGCGTGACGAAGTCGCCCTCGGCGGCGGCGGTCACCCGCCGCTCGATGACCTCCCACGGGGTGTGCAGATCGGACAGGCTCACGTAGGCGTGGTCGTGGCCGAGCGGAGCGCCGAGCAGCGCCCCGGCCGCGAGGGCGGCGGTGACGCCGGGCACGCCCACCACGTCGATCCGCTCGTCGGCGTACTCCAGGGCGGGGCTGGCCATCGCGTACACCCCGGCGTCGCCGGACCCGACAAGCGCGACCGCCCGGCCGGCGGCGGCCTCGGCGACGGCGGCGCGCGCCCGCGCCTCCTCCGCGCCCAGCGCGCTGGAGAGCACCCGGGTCCCCGGGCGGAGCACGTCGCGGACCTGGTCCAGGTACTGGTCGAGGCCGACCACCACGGCGGCGCGACGCAGTTCGGCCACCGCGCGTGGGGTGCGCAGGTCGGCGGCGCCCGGCCCGAGGCCGACGACGGCGAGCCGACCGCGTGGCGCGTGCCGGGCCACCGCCACGGTGGCCATCGCCGTCGCGGTCTTGCCGACCAGCAGCGCCGCGTCGCCCGTCCGGCCGTCCGGGCCGAGCAGGGCTGCGGCCTCCGCCACGCTCGGCGTGCCGACCGCGGCGCGGACCACCTCGCTGGGGTGCGGCACGTCGACCGCCGCGAGCCGCGTCGCCGGCCAGGTCACCAGGGGTACGCCGAGCACGTCGGCGGTGTCGCGGATGCCCGCCTCGTCGGCCTTGATGTCGGCGCTGGCCAGGCAGCGCAGGCTCGCCGGGTCGACGCCGGCCTCGGCCAGCACCCGGTGCAGCAGCTCCGCCACCTCGGCGGCGGGTACGCCTCGACTCCCGCCCACCCCGGCGACGAGCGACGGGGGCCGCAGCACGGCGGTGCGCTCGTCGAGTGGCACGACCCGGTCGGTGACGAGCAGCCGGTACCCGTCGTCGGTGGTGTCCTCGTCGGCGGCGCGGACGTTCGGGGGCAGAGCGGGCAGCGGCCAGTCGGCGTCGGCGACGAGCCGGACCGGCTGGCCGTCCAGGATGGCCCGGGACACCGCGGCGACCGCGCCCTGGACGGGCCAGCCGAGGGTGTCCAGCCCCGGCAGGTCGACCGCGTCGGTGGCGGTGGTGATCACCGGCCGGGCGTCCAGCAGCGCGGCGACCTGCTCGGCGAGGACGTTGCCTCCGCCGGCGTGCCCACCGAGCAGCGCCACGGCGTGCCGGGCGGCCTCGTCGACGACCACCATCGCCGGGTCGGTGCGTTTGTCGCCCAGCAGCGGCGCGACGATCCGCACCACCGCCCCGGTGGCCAGGAACGCGATCACCGCGTCGCACCCGGCCCAGGCGGCCCGCAGCGCGTCGGCGACGGTCTCCCCCTCGACCAGCCGGGCGTGCGGCCACGCGGCGGCCAGGGTGTCGGCGTGCCGGCGGCCGGCGGCGGTGGCCGTCACCAGACCGATCCGGACGGGCGGGTTCTGGTGTGTCACGGGCGCTCCCCGGTGAGGACGACCACCGGGTTGGTGGCCGCGAGGCGGATCGACCCGCCGGGCAGGTCGGCGAGGCGGGCGGCGGAGAGTTGGCTGCCCTCGACCGTGTAGCCGGCGGCGCGCAGGAGGGCCACGGCCGGTGCGACCCGGTCCAGGGCGGCCAGGGTGAGCACCACCCGTTCGGGTTGGCGGGCCACCACGGCGGCGAGGACGTCGACGCCGCCACCGCCGACGAAGACCGCGTCGGGCTCGGGGAGGTCGGTCAGCGCCGCCGGGGCTCTGCCGGTCACCAGCCGGACGTGCACGGCGTGCGCGGTGGCGTTGGCCCAGATGCTCGCGGCGGCCCCGGGGTCCTGTTCGACGGCGAGCACGGCCGCGCCGAGCAGCGCGCACTCGATGCCCACCGAGCCGCTGCCCGCCCCGACGTCCCAGACCAGTCGACCCAGTCGGGGGCGCAGCCGGGCGACGACGAGGGCGCGCACCTCCGACTTCGTGATCATGGAGTCGCGGTGGGCGTACCGGGTCTCCGGCAGGGCCCAGCCACCGGCCGGCGCGGCGGCGGGCTGGTTGTCGACGCGCATCCCGGCCGTACCCAGGTCGGCCGCGGCGGGCACGGCGTCGGTGAGCGCGGACCCGGCGTCGGCGAGGCTGAGCAGGACGTGCGGGTCCGCCCAGGTCTCGGCGGCGGCCTGCTCGGGGGTCACCGCGCAGACCCGTTCGGCGGCGGTACCGAGGTGCTCGGCGACAAGCAGGCGGCGGGACCAGCCGACCAGGCCGGCGCCCAGCTCGGCCGCGCCGGCGCCGGGCGCGGTGAGCACCGCGACAAGCGGCAGCGCCCGGCAGGCGTTCACCGCGGCTCGGGGGTCGCGCCCGTGCGCGCTCACCACCGCCGCGCCGTCCCAGGGCAGCCCGGCACCGGCGAACGCGGCAGCCACACTCGACACCGCCGGCACCACCCGCAGCGGCAGGCCGGCCGCGCGCAGCCGCCGGACGATGCCGAACAGGCCGGGGTCGCCGCTGGCCAGCACCACGGCCGGCACCCCGGCGTCGACGGCCTCGGCGAGGCGGCGCAGAGCGGGGGCGAGCGGCCCGAGGGTGATGGTGTCCGCGCCGGCCGGTACGGGCACCGCGGCCAGGTGCCGGGCGGCCCCGACCACCAGTCCGGCGGTGGCGAGCACCGGGGCGAGCACGGGGTGCGGCGGCGCGCCGGCCGCGTCCAGGCCCACCACGGTCACACCCACCGGCGTCACCGGCTCGGCCCGGGTCACCGGGACCACCGGCCGGACGAGGCGACGACGTGCGCCCCGGCGAAGTCGACCATCGCCACGTCCACGGTGACCGTCGGCCCGGCGAAGCGCCGCAGCACCGCCTGGACCCGCTGGCAGAGCAGGTCGCCGGCCGGGGCGAGCAGGCCGGCGGCCTCCCACAGCTCGTACGCGTGCCGCCCGGTGTTCGCCTCGGTCACGGCGGCGACCAGCGAACTGTCGCCGCCGGCCTCGGCGGTCACCTCCCCGAGCAGGGAGAGGTCCACCTTGGAGCGGGTGTAGTGCGTCATCAGGATGCCGGCGGCGAGTTTGGCGAGCTTGCCGGCCATGCCGACGAAGACGACGCCTGTCATCTCGTCACCCACGGCAGCGGTCACGGCCGCTCCGGTGAAGTCGCCGACCTCGACGAAGCAGACCTCGGGAAGGTCGGGCAGGAGCGCGCGGGCGGCCCGCTCGGTACGCCCGCCGGTGCAGAGCACCACGGTCCGCTCGCCCTGGGCGGCCATCACGTGCACGGCCTGCACGACGCTTGCCCGCCACGACGCGGTGGAGAAGGGACGGACGATCCCGGTGGTGCCGAGGATCGAGATGCCGCCGAGGATGCCGAGCCGACGGTTGGTGGTCTTGCGGGCCATGATCTCGCCCCGGGGCACGCTGATCACCACCCGGACACCGACCTCGGCGAGGTCGACCACCTCGGCCACCGCCTCGCCGATCATCCGGCGGGGAGTGTCGTTGATGGCCGGGCCGCCGACCGCGAGCCCGAGGCCGGGTTTGGTGACCGTGCCGACGCCGGCGCCGCCGGCGAGCCGCAGGCCGGGGGCGTCGGTCCAGTTCACGGTGGCGGTCAGCTCCGCGCCGTGGGTGACGTCCGGGTCGTCCCCGGCGTCCTTGACCACCACCGCCTCGGCGCGGGCCGGTGGGCTGCCGGTCACCTCGCAGCGTTCGACCGGGAACCGCACCCGCTGCCCGGCGGGCAGGCCGATCTCCACCTCCTGCTGGGAGGTGCCGGTGACAAGCGCGGTGACCGCGGCCTTGGCCGCCGCCGTCGCGCACGCGCCGGTGGTCCAGCCGGTCCGCAGCGCGGTGGGCCGGACCTTCGCGGTACGCGGCAGGTCCGGCTCGCGCAGCGGCGGTTCGGCGTACGTCATGGTGTGTGCCCCGGTGTGGCGGTCCCCCCGGTGCGGGCGCTGGCCTGGCGGCGCAGTTCGGCGCGGGCGGCCGGCTCGGCCCGGCGGAAGGTGTGGAAGTGCCCGGGGTGGTAGAGGTGCGAGCGGGTGCCCTCGGCGGCCAGGGCCGCGCCGACCAGGAAGAGGGTGTGCTTCCACAGCTTGTGCTGCTTGACCGTCGCCTCCAGGGTGCCGACGGTGCAACGCACCACCAGCTCGTCGGGCCAGGTCGCCTGGTACGCCACCACGGCCGGGGTGTCGTCGGCGTAACCGCCGGCCAGCAGCTCGGCCTGCACCTGCCCGGAGCGGGCGGCGGAGAGGAACAGCGCCATGGTGGTGCCGTGTCGGGCGAAGTCGCGGACCCGCTCGCCGGGCGGCATCGGCGTCTTGCCTCCTTCGAGGCGGGTGAGGATCACCGACTGGGCCACCTCGGGGACGGTCAGCTCCCGCCCGATGATCGCCGCGACGGCGGTGAACGACGACACCCCGGGCACGATCTCGACGGCCAGGCCGAGCGCCCGGCACAGGTCCAGTTGCTCCTGCACCGCGCCCCACAGCGCCGGGTCTCCGGAGTGGATCCGGGCCACGGTCAAGCCGTGTTCGGCGGCGCGCTCGTAGAGCGGCAGCACCCCCTCGATGGGCAGCTGTGACGAGTCGATGATCTCCGCGTCGGGGCGGGCGTGGTCGAGCACGTCGGCGTGCACCAGGCTGGCCGCCCAGATCACGATGTCCGCCGCGGCGATGACCCGGGCGGCCCGCAGGGTCAGCAGGTCCGCCGCCCCCGGGCCAGCGCCGACGAACCACACCGTGCCGTCGCTTGTCACAGTTTTCCTCCTCGGTGCTCGCGGCGGGCCGGAACCAGCAGCGTCGACAGGTACGGCAGGTCGTGGTCGGTGTCGTCGACCGGCCCGACGCGTTCGCCGGGCAGCCCGAGGCCGCGTCCGAGGACCGCGTCGGCGAGCCGGCCCTGCCGGCGCAGCTCGGCGAGCAGCTCCGGGTGCCGTCGCCAGCCCTTGTAGACGACCACGGTGCCCGGCCCGGCGAGGGCGTCGGCGAAGAGCGCCAGGCCCGCCGTGGCCGGCAGCAGGGTCAACGGCTCGCGCCCCTCGCAGAGCGGGGTGCCGCTGCGCGACGCCAGCTCCTGCATGGCGGTGACACCTGGCACTGTCGCCACCCGCACCGCCGGGCGTAGCGCGCGGACGCTCTGCGCCAGGTAGCCGAAGGTGGAGTAGACGTTGGGGTCGCCGATGGTGGCGAACGCGAGGGACCGCGCGCCCGCGTCGACCGCCTCGACCACCACCCGGGCGGCGTCGTCCCAGGCCGCCGCCCGGCGGGCGGTCACCCCGCCCCGGTCGTCGAGCGCGAACGGCAGCCGGCGCAGCCGGTCCGCCGCGACGTGCTCCCGTACCGTCGCCTCGGCCCGCCCGGCGTCCGCACCCGGCGGCGTCGGCCCGGCGGTCGCGGTGGCCTCGACCCGGTCCGCCATCACGGGTACGAAGACCACGTCGGCTTCGCGCAGGACACGCACCGCCTTGACCGTGAGCAGCTCCGGGTCACCGGGGCCGACGCCGACCCCGGTGAGCGTGGCGGTCATCGGCACGCCTCGACCAGCCGGCGGGCCGCGCGCGGGTGACCGGCCCAGTGGGTGTGCAGGTAGGACGCGTGCACCCGGCCGGCGACGAAGCCGTGCGCGGTGTCGTCCCAGCGCCAGGCCGGCGCGTCGCCGTGCCCCGGGTCGGTGGTGGTGCGGTGGAACTCGTGGCCGCGTACCGGCTCGCCGGCCCGTGCCACCGGGGAGTCGGTGACGGCCAGGGCCTCCCGGTAGCCGAGGGTGAGGCGGTCGGTCATCCGGGCGGTCAGGTCCAGCCGGCCGCACATCGGCACCCCGTCCAGGGACCGCCCGAGGTAGAGCAGCCCGGCGCACTCGGCCACCATCGGCCCGTCGAAGTCGGCCAGCTCGGCGCGGAGCGCGGTGTTGTCGGCAAGCGCCTGGGCGTACGCCTCGGGGAAGCCGCCGCCGATCACCACCGCCCGGGTGCCGGTGGGCAGCGCCGGGTCGCGCAGCGGGTCGACGGTGACGACGTCCGCGCCGGCCGCGGCGAGCAGTTCGGCGGTCTCCGCGTACGAGAAGGTGAAGGCCGGACCACCGGCGAGCGCGACCCGTGGTCGCTCGACGCCGGCCGGCCCACCGACGGCCTCGACCGGGTCCCACGCCGGGGCGGTCAGTGGCGGGGCGGTCCGGGCCAGGTCCAGCACCGCGTCCAGGTCCACCGTGGCCTCGACCAGCTCGGCGAGCGCGGTGACGATCGCGACGGATTCGGGCGCCCGCTCGGCGACCGGCACCAACCCGAGGTGCCGGGCCGGCGCGGCCACCTCGGCGGCGCGGGTGACCGCCCCGAGCACCGGTACGCCCACCTCGGCGAGGGCGTCGCGCAGCAGCGTCTCGTGCCGGGGTGAGCCAACCCGGTTGAGGATCACCCCGCCGATACGTACCGCCGGGTCGAACGCGGCCATGCCGAGGGTGAGCGCGGCGGCCGAGCGGCCCTGCGCGGTGGTGTCGAGCACCAGCAGCACCGGTGCCTCGATCAGCCGGGCGACGTGCGCGGTGGAGGCGTAGTCGCGGCGGCCCACCGCGCCGTCGTGCAGGCCCATGACGCCCTCGACCACCGCGATGTCGGCGGGCGTGGGAACGCTCGCCCCGTGGCGCAGCAGGGGGGCGATCCGCTCGGCCCCGACCAGGAACGGGTCGAGGTTGCGGCCCGCCCGCCCGGCGGCGAGGGCGTGGTAGCCGGGGTCGATGTAGTCGGGGCCGACCTTGTGCGGACTGACCGTCAGGCCCCGACGCCGCAGCGCGGCGAGTAGGCCGGTAGCCACCGTCGTCTTGCCGTGGCCACTCGCCGGGGCGGCGACCACCACCCGGGGCAGCACCAGATCCGTGCTCACCACTCGATGCCCTTCTGGCCCTTCTGGCCGGCGTCCATCGGGTGCTTGACCTTGGTCAGCTCGGCGACCAGGTCGGCGGCGGCGACCAGACGTGGGTCGGCGTCCCGGCCGGTGATCACGACGTGCTGGAAGCCGGGCCGGTCGGCGAGCGTGGCGACCACCTCGTCCACGTCCACCCACCCCCACTTCATCGGGTAGGTGAACTCGTCGAGCACGTACAGCCCGTAGCGCTCGGTGGCCAGGTCGCGCTGGATCTGCCGCCAGCCCTCCAGGGCGTCGGCGGCGTGGTCGGCGTCGCCGCCGCGCTGGATCCAGGACCAGCCCTCGCCCATCTTGTGCCAGGCCACCGGCGCTCCCTGGCCGGTGCGCTCGTGCACCTCACCGAGCGCCCGGAAGGCGTTCTCCTCCCCCACCCGCCACTTGGCGCTCTTGACGAACTGGAACACCCCGACCGGCAGGCCGGCCGTCCAGGCCCGCAACGCCAGACCGAAGGCCGCCGTCGACTTCCCCTTCATCTGTCCGGTGTGGACCATCAGCAGCGGCCGGTGCCGCCGCTGCCGGGTTGTCAACCCGTCAGCGGGCACCGAACTCGGTTGTCCCTGTGGCATCAGCCCGTCCCCCGTCCCGCGATCGCCGCTTGCGCGATCTTGCAGTTTCTGTTGGTCATATGCGTTCTTGGTCCGTTATGCCGCGACCGGAACTGCACGATCGCGGGGGTGGGGGTGGGTGAGGGACTCCAGGGGGGTTCTTGGGGCGTTGAGCTGGGCGGCTAGGCGGGTGGCCAGGTTGAGGCGGACTGGACCCGTCTCGCAGTCGACGACGACGCACGCGGCGCCGCTGGCCGCCAGGACCGCTGCCGCCGCCGCCGCTCGGTCGAGCGGGCGGGTGCCCGCCGTGGCTCTCCCGTCGGTGACGACGAGGACCAGGGGGCGGCGCTTCGGGTCACGCAGGCGCTCCACCCGCAACAGGTCCGCGGCGGCGAGCAGTCCCTCGGCCAGCGGCGTACGGCCACCGGTGGGCAACTCGGCCAGCCGGGTCGAGGCGGCCAACACCGACGACGTCGCCGGTAGCAGGGTCCGGGCGCCGGCACCCCGGAACGCGACCACCGCGACCTTGTCCCGCCGCTGGTAGGCGTCGGTGAGCAGGGCAAGCACCGCGTCCTTCACCGTGGCCATCCGCTGCCGGGCGCCCATCGAGCCGCTCGCGTCCACCACGAAGAGCACCAGGTTGCCCTCGCGCCCCTCCCGGACCGCCTCGCGCAGGTCGTCGCGGCGCAGGAGCAGCGGACCGGTGAGCCGACCCCGGGCCGCCTGGTGCGGCGCGGCGGCACGGATCGTGGCCGGCAGGTGCAGCGCACCGACCCGACCCGCCGGCACCCGGGCGCCGGTGGTGCGGCCCCGCCCGGTGCGGGCCCGCGACCGACGGCCCGGCACCCCGTCACCCAGGCCGGGCGCGGTGAGCACCCGCGCCTTCAACCCACCCCGGGGTACGGCCACCGGCTGGGACTTCCCGACCCGGGTCGGATCGTCGTCACCGGCCGTCGACTCCCGGGCACCGCGCGGACGCCCGTTCTGGCCGTCGGCGCGCCGGTCGTCGGCCGGGCGCTGCGGCCACCCGTCGTCACCCGGGTCGTCCGGCTGGCGCTGTGGCCAGCCGTCCGGGCCGTCGGTGCGACCGTCCGGGCCGGCGCCGTCCCGCGCCGACGGTGCTCCGGTCGGCTCCGGCTCACCCTGGACGGCGTCGTCACCACCGGGGAGACCGCTGCCGCCGGCCGGGCCGCCACCGTTCGGGCCGCCCGCACCGGCCGGGCCGCCTCCTTGCGGGCCGCCGCTGCCGGGGCCGCCGCTGCCGGGGCCACTGTCGTCGGGGCCACTGTCGTGCGGGCCGGCGTCGTCCGGGTCGTCGGGGTGGGCGTCCTGGGCGCGCTGCAACGCCTCGTCGAGGCGCTTCTCGTCCAGCCCCGGGGTGTCGAACGGGTCACGGCGGCGGCGGTGCGGCAGGGCCAGCCGGGCGGCCACCCGGACGTCGTCGAGGGTCACCCGGTCCCGGCCGAGCCAGGCGGCGTGGGCGAGGGCGGTGCGGGCGGTGACGATGTCGGCGCGCATCCCGTCCACGTCGAACGCCGCGCACACCTCGGCGATCTGCCGCAACGCGGCGTCCGGGAGCCGTACCCCGGGAAGCCGGTGACGGGCGGCCGCCACCTGGGCGGCGATCTGGGCGTCGGCATCCGCCCAGCGGGCGGCGAAGCCGACCGGGTCGGCGTCGGCGGCGAGCCGGCGGCGGACCACCTCGACCCGGATCTCCGGGTCCCGGCTGGCGGTCACCTCGACGGTGAGCCCGAACCGGTCGAGCAGCTGCGGGCGCAGCTCCCCCTCCTCCGGGTTCATCGTGCCGACGAGCAGGAACCGGGCCGCGTGGCTGACCGAGACACCCTCCCGCTCGACGTGGCTGCGACCCATCGCCGCCGCGTCGAGCAGCAGGTCGACGAGGTGGTCGTGCAGCAGGTTCACCTCGTCGACGTAGAGCACACCCCGGTGCGCGGCGGCGAGCAGGCCCGGCTCGAAGGCGCGTACCCCCGCACCGATCGCCTTCTCCAGGTCCAGCGCACCGACCACCCGGTCCTCGGCGGCACCGACCGGCAGCTCGACGAGGCGCGCCGGGTGGGTCTCGGTGGCGGCGTCGGCCGGGTGCGGACCGTCCGGGCAGGCCGGGTCGGGCTCGGCCGGGTCGCAGCCGAACCGGCAGCCGCCAACCCGGCGCACCGGCGGCAGCAGCGCGGCGAGGGCCCGGACCGCGGTGGACTTGGCGGTCCCCTTCTCGCCGCGCACGAGGACCCCGCCGATCGCCGGGGACACCGCGTTGAGCAGCAACGCCAACCGCATGTCGTCCATGCCGAGCACCGCACTGAACGGGTAGGTGGAAGTCGTACTCATGCCCGGTCCTCCAGGTCGCCCTCGCTGGCCAGGTACGTGTCGCGCAGCCGGTCCAGGGTGGCCGGCTCGGGTTTGGCCCACAGCCCCCGGTCGGCGGCCTCCAACAGCCGCTCGGTGATGCCGCGCAGCGCCCACGGGTTGGACTGCTCCAGGAACTCCCGGGTGGTGTCGTCGAAGAGGTACGCGGCGGCCAGGTGCTCGTACATCCAGTCGTCGACCACACCTGCGGTGGCGTCGTAGCCGAACAGGTAGTCCACTGTGGCCGCCAGCTCGAACGCGCCCTTGTAGCCGTGCCGGCGCATCGCGGCGATCCACTTCGGGTTGACCACCCGCGCCCGGAACACCCGCCGGGTCTCCTCGCCAAGCGTGCGGGTACGCACGTCGTGCGGCATCGCCGAGTCACCCACGTACGCCGCAGGTGACGTGCCGGTGAGGTGCCGGACCATGGCCACCATCCCGCCGTGGTACTGGAAGTAGTCGTCGGAGTCGACGATGTCGTGCTCGCGGGTGTCCTGGTTCTTCACCGCCACCGCGATCCGGGCGAACGAGCGCTCCATATCGGCGCGCGCCTCCCGACCGTCCAGGCCCCGGCCGTACGCGTAGCCGCCCCACACCGCGTACACCTCGGCCAGGTCGGCGTCGCTGCGCCAGGTCCGGGCGTCGATCAGGGGCAGCAGCCCCGCGCCGTACGCCCCGGGCTTGGAGCCGAAGATCCGGGCGGTGGCCCGCCGCTCGTCGCCGTGCTCGGCCAGGTCGGCGGTCACGTGCGCCCGCAGGTAGTTCTCCTCGTCCGGCTCGTCCAGGGCGGCGACCCGCCGGACGGCGTCGTCGAGGAGCGCCACCACGTGCGGGAACGCGTCACGGAAGAAGCCGGAGATACGCACCGTGACGTCGACGCGGGGCCGACCCAGCTCGGCGGTCGGCACCACCTCGACGCCGGTGACCCGCCGGGACCTGTCGTCCCAGACCGGCCGGCAGCCCAGCAGCGCGAGCACCTCGGCGATGTCGTCGCCCTGGGTGCGCATGGCGCTGGTGCCCCACACGGTCAACCCCACCGAGCGGGGGTACGACCCGGTGTCGGCGAGGTGCCGGGCCAGCAGCGAGTCGGCGAGGGCCACCCCGACGTCCCAGGCGTTGCGGCTGGGGATGGCCTTCGGGTCGACGGAGTAGAAGTTGCGGCCGGTGGGCAGCACGTTGACAAGGCCCCGGGTGGGTGAGCCGGACGGGCCGGGCGGCACGAACCTCCCGTCCAGCGCCCCGAGGGTGTTGGTCAGCTCGTCGGTGGTCCGGTCCAGGCGGGGCACCAACTCGGTGGCGGCGAAGTGCAGCACCGCGGCGACGTCCGGGATCTGCCTGCCGGTCACCTCGGTCACCACGGCGTCGACCGCGTCCACCGCCCAGTCGAGGGTCTCCATGCCCAGGACCAGCCGCCGCGCGAGGGCCTCGATGAGGTCGATCGCGTCGGCGGCGGTGCCGGCCGGGCCGTCCGCCACGTCGGTAAGCGCCGGGGGCAGCGCCAGTCGCTGTCCGGGCGCCGCGAGCAGCTCCCGCTCGTCGAGGGAGTACGCGGCGGCGAGGGCCTGCCGCAGGCCGGGCAGGGCCTGGGCGCCGCCCCAGATCTGCGGGGCGCGCAGCACCGCGAGGACGAGGTTGACCCGCGGCTCGCCGGTGGGCGCGTCGGCGAGGATGTGCAGCCCGTCGCGGATCTGCACGTCCTTGACCTCGCACAGGTACCCGTCGAGGTGCAGCACGAAGTCGTCGAAGTCGTCCGCGTCGGGCATCGCCTCGGCGTGCAGGTCGTGGTGCAGCTCGGCGGCACGCACCAGGTCCCAGATCTGGGCCCGTACGGTGGGCACCTTGGCCGGGTCGAGGGCCTGCACGGTCGCGTACTCGTCGAGCAGTTGCTCCAGTTTGGCCAGGTCGCCGTAGGTCTCGGCGCGGGCCATCGGCGGCACCAGGTGGTCGACGACCACGGCGTGCGCCCGCCGCTTGGCCTGGGTGCCCTCGCCCGGGTCGTTGACGATGAACGGGTAGACCAGCGGCAGGTCGCCGAGGACCGTGTCGGGCGCGCAGTCGGCGGCCAGACCGAGACCCTTGCCGGGCAACCACTCCAGGGTGCCGTGCTTGCCCAGGTGCACCACGGCGTCCGCACCGAAGCCGCCGTCCGCGGCCGGCGTGGACAGCCAGTGGTACGCGGCCAGGTAGTGGTGACTCGGCGGCAGGTCCGGGTCGTGGTAGATGGCGATCGGGTTCTCCCCGAAGCCGCGTGGCGGCTGGATCAGCAGCACCACGTTGCCGAAGCGCAGCCCGGCGAGCACGATGTCGCCGCCCTCGGTGTACAGCTCGCCGGGCGGCTCACCCCAGTGCTCCCGCATCCGCTCACGCAGCTCGACCGGGACCTGGTCGAACCACCGCCGGTACGTGTCCCCCGGTATCCGGGCCTCGGCGGCGGCCAACTGCTCCGGGGTGAGCCACTCCACGTCGTGCCCACCGGCGGCGATCAGCGCGTGGATCAGCGCGTCGCCGTCGGCGGGCGGTGGGGCGTCACCCAGGTCGTAGCCGTCCTCGGCCAGCGCGGCGAGCAACCGGACCGCCGAGGCCGGGGTGTCCAGCCCGACGGCGTTGCCGACCCGGGAGTGCTTGGTGGGGTACGAGCTGAGCACCACGGCGACCCGCTTGTCGGGGTTGGGAAGGTACCGCAGCCGGGCGTGGCGCACCGCGATCCCGGCGACCCGGGCGGCCCGCTCGGGGTCGGCGGCGTAGACCGAGAGCCCGTCGGCGTCGATCTGTTTGAACGAGAACGGCACGGTGATGATCCGGCCGTCGAACTCGGGGATGGCCACCTGCATCGCGGCGTCCAACGGGGAGAGTCCGGCGTCGCTGTCGGCCCACTGCTTCCGGGTGCTGGTCAGGCAGAGCGCCTGGATGATCGGCACGTCCAGGGCTGCCAGGGCGCCGACGTCCCAGGCGTCCTCGTCGCCGCCCCCGGAGGCGTCCGCGGCGACCGCGCCGCCCGCCGCGAGCACGGTGACCAGCAACGCGTCACAGCGGGCGAAGAGCCCGAGCGGGCCGGCGCCCGCTGTCAGCCCGCGCAGCGAACCGCAGAAGATCGGCAGCGGGTTGCCGCCGGCCTCGCGGACCGCGTCCGCGAGCACGTCGACGAAGCCGGTGTTACCGGCGAGGGCGTGCGCCCGGTAGAAGACGATTCCCACGGTGGGCCGGTCCGGGGCGGCGGGGTGGTCGCCGTGCACGCCGTACGCCGGGGTGGGCGTGGGCGGGGCGAACCCCTCGCCGGTGAGCAGCACCGTGTCGGAGAGGAACCGGGCCATCTGCCCGAGGTTGTCCGGACCGCCCTCGACCAGGTACGCCAGCGCCTGGGTGACGACCCCGGACGGCACCGTGGAGATGGCCATCAGCTCCGCGTCGGGTAGCGCCTCGCCGCCGAGCACGACCGTCGGTACACCGGTGGCGAGCACCGCGGCGAGGCCGTCCGGCCACGCCTGTCGACCGCCGAGCAGGCGTACGACGACGAGGCTCACCCCGCCGAGCAGGGCGGGAACCTCGTCGGTGGTGACCCGCGCGGGGTTGGCCAACCGGTAGTCGGCGCCGCTGGCGCGGGCGGCCAGCAGGTCGGTGTCGGCGGTGGAGAGCAACAGGATGCGCACGGCAGGCTCCGGGGGGTGACGTCGACGCGTTCGCGGGAGCGAGCCGGCGACGTGGGATGGGCGCGGGGTTCAGCAGGCACCGCGACCCGGGTGGCTCACCGACGGGGGGCCGGCGGCGACGGGTGGCGCGGTGTGGAACTCAGCGGTGAACGGCGCGGGAGCGTGCGGATGCCGGCGCGGCGGGGTGTCCGCCGCGCGGCTCACGACGGTGATCGTCGGTGATAGAGACGCCATGCGTCATCGGGTCCTCCTCGGGTGTCCACGCCCTGGGGTACGTCCCGACGGCCGAAGTATCCTGGCTTCCGGATCGACGCTCTCCCCCGGCCTTCCAGCCGCAGACACACGGCCGTGACTCACGAGGGGGGATCGCTCCCCGGTGACAGTGGCGGGACCGCGTCGGAATCGCACCGACTTCCTTCACTGCCGTCAGGCCGCGAATGCTGCCACACCCCTACGCTGCCGGTCAACGCCGGTCCGGCCCCGCCGGGCGGACCCCACCCATCGAGGTTCGGCGATTGGTGCGGGGATTGCTCCGCGCGGCGGCATGCCCCCCGACCGATGCCCGCCGTCCTTTGCTCTGCTGCCCTGTGCGCACCAGGCACGGAGGGTCACCGGCGCTCACCGGGCAGCAGAGCAAAGGACGTCCGAACGAGCTCTGACCTGCGCCGACCGCCCCGGCCGGGCGGTGCCGGTCGACCCTCCGGACGCAGGCCGGCGAACGCCACACCAGCGCCCGCTGTCGATCTCGGTGGTCGATCACCGTGCCCGTCCCCCGGTTCGACCTGCCGGGCCAGTGGCTGGCGCGGTCCCGGTGGTCCCGACGCCGAGGTCGACTCAGGCCGCGCTCGCCGTCGTGGTCGACGAGCGCGGCAGTGTGATGATCGACGCTGGGCGGAGCCCCGCGCACACCCCTCGGAGCGGGCTCAGCGGGCGTGGCGTTCCGGGTGGGCGCGGTTCCACGCCCGCATCCGCTCCGGGTAGCCGGTGCGGCCCGCCTCGTACAACGGCACCGCGTGCTTGCGGGCGATGGCCCCGGCGGCGCGGGGCGTTCCGGTGCGCCGGCGGATCCACTCACCGTCGTGGGCGATCGCCACCACCGTGGTGTCCGTCGCGGTGGTCTCCGGTTCCAGGTAGAACTCCACGCCCCGCCGACTGGCGACGAACGCCTCCAGCGCCGCGAGGTCCTCGCGGGTCGCCTCCCGGTCCAGCTTCGTCGGGGTCGCCTCGGCACCCCGTGACCGGCGACTGAACCAGCTCATGACCAGCCCCTCTCCTCGACACCTCCCAGTGCACCACCACATCCTGGCAATACGCTGCACGGCGGGTGGGAGCAACCTGATCCGCGCCGGGTGGAACCCGCGACGCGTGGGCGGTGTCATGAGTGTGATCCGAACGGAGGCCTCCCCTGGACGACGACACTCTCGTCACCCGCGCTCGGGCCGGTGACCTGGAGGCGTACGACCTCCTGGTCGCCCGGCACACCGCGTCCGCGTACCGGACGGCGGTGCTGCTCGGTGCGGGTTCGGACTCCGAGGACGTCACGCAGGAGGCGTTCGTGAAGGCGTACCGCAAGCTGTCCCGTTACCGGGGCGAGTCGTCCTTCCGCTCGTGGCTGCTCGCGATCGTCGCCAACGAGACCCGCAACCTGCACCGGTCCCGGGGCCGGCGCGACGGGCTCGTCCTGCGGGCGGCGTCGGCCGACCCGACGCCCGAGATCGCCGAGGACGGGGCGGTGGACGCGGTCCTCGCCGGGGAGCGCCGGGAGACGCTTGTCAACGCCCTGCGGCAACTACCGGTACGGGACCGCGAGGTGATCGTCTGCCGGTTCTTCCTCGATCTCAGCGAGGAGGAGACGGTGGCGGCACTGGGGTGGCCCCGGGGCACGGTGAAGTCGCGGACCTCCCGGGCGCTTACGAAACTTCGTGGCCTGCTCGACCGGGAGGAGGCGCGGCATGGGTGACCTCGACCGGGAACTGCGTGAGCTGTCCGCCTGGCTGGAGACACCCGAGCCGCCCGACGTGAGCGCTGCTGTCCGCGTACGCCTGGGCACGCCCGCGCCCCGGCGGCGCCGGTGGCGTTCGCTCGCCGCGGCGGCGCTCGTCGCCCTCCTGGTCGCGGTGGTGCCGCCGGCCCGGGCCGCTGTCGCCGACGTCGTCGCCGGGCTGCTGCGCTTCGCCGGGGTGAGCATCGCCACGTCGTCCGCCCCGACGCAGCCCGGTGGCAGCGCGTCGCCGCTGCCCGGGCAGCGGACCGTCGCCCTGGACGAGGCACAGCGGGCGGTGCGGTTCCCGATCCGCGTGCCCGCGATGGTGGGCCCGCCCGAGCAGGTGCTGGTCGCCGACCCCGACCCTGCGGGTGTCTGCCGGGTGGCGACGCTGCTCTACGACGGGGGCGCGCTGCGCGTCGACGCGTTCGACGGTCGCCTCAACCTGTCCTTCCACAAGGAGGTCACCCCGCCGGGAGCGGAGTGGGTCCAGGTCGACGGCGACTTCGGTGTCTGGGTCGACGGGCCACACGTGCTGTCGTACGTGGACCGCGCGGGCGAGGTTCGCGAGGAGACCGCCCGACTGGCCGCCTCGACGTTGATCTGGCAGAACGCCGACGTGAGCTACCGGCTCGAAGGCCACGTCGGCAAGGCCGACGCGCTCGAGATCGCCCGCTCACTGCGCTAGGGAACCTCATCGGGTCGAGCGGTGTCGTTGAGATGCGGGTGAGTCGTTGACGCGTACCGGAAGGGGCGAGATGGTTTCCTGGGGCAGGTTGATGCTGGCATCCTCGGTGGTCCTGCTGGCGGGGTGCACGACCACGACCAGCGGCGCGACGCCGACGTCGAATGCGGCAACGGCGAGCGTTCCGGCCGCCTGCGCGGCGCGGGTCGAAACGGGGTCGCTGCCCGACTGGGCGGACGCTGGCTTCAGCGGGGACGCCCGCGTTCCGCACGTCTTCGGCGCGAAGGGTGACATCGTGGCGGTGCTGTTCGCCCACCCGCTCCGGCAGGTCCGGACGGACGGGTCGAACAACAAGATTCTGTGGGTGGCCCGCGCCTTTACGACCTCGCCCGACCCGACCGCACCGGCGACGCTGCAGATCACCGCGAGGCTTGACGGCACCGACACCCGGGTCATCCGGGAGGTTCGCGGCGGCCCCGGTCCGTCGATCATCGACCTGCCGCAGGCCGGTTGCTGGCGGCTCGACCTGCAATGGTCCGGGCATACCGACACGATGGACCTGGTCTACGCCCCGTGACAGCACCCCCGGGGGGTGGGAGGTCAGGTGAGGCGGGTCAGGTCTTCCGGGGTCAGGCGCAGGGCTCCGGCGGCCACGTTCTGCGCCAGGTGGTCGGGGTCCGCGGTGCCGGGAATGGCGAGCACGTGGGGGCCCTGGTGCAGGGTCCAGGCGAGGCGTACCTGCTGCGGGGTGACGCCGTGCGCGCGGGCGACCGCCTCGACGGCCTCGCCGTGCGCGGCGCTCGCGCCCGCCTCCCGCCCGGTGCCGGCGAGAGCGAAGAACGGCACGTAGGCGATGCCCCGCTCCCCGCAGAGCCGGACGAACGCGTCCTGCTCCCGGTAGGCGTCCACCCCGTAGTTGTTCTGCACACAGACCACCGGGGCGATGCCCGCGACCTCGTCCAACTGCTCGGGCCGGACGTTGGAGAGCCCGAGGTGCCGGATCAGCCCGGCGGCCCGCAGGTCGGCGAGCGCGCCGAACCGATCGGTCAGCGGCACCGCGCCCGGCCCCCGGCCGAGGCGCAGGTTGACCACGTCGAGCTGGTCGCGGCCGAGCCGGCGAAGGTTCTCCTCCACCTGCGCGCGCAACCCCGCCGGGGTGAGCGCCTCGGTGAAGCCCTCTTCCGGGTCGTACCCGAAGCCGACCTTGGTGGCGATCACCAGGTCGTCCGGGTACGGGGCGAGCGCCGCGCGGATCAGCTCGGTGGCGTAGCGGGCCGGGCCGGTGCCGACACGCAGGGTGCCACCGGGCGAGACGTAGAACGCGGCCGTGTCGATGTGGTCGACGCCCAGCTCCACGGCGCGGCGCAGCAGGGCGACGGCCCGGTCCGGGTCGGGGTGCGCGGTGATCCGCATGGAGCCGAAGCCCATCCGGCGCACGGTGCGGTCGCCAAGGGTCCAGATGCCCGCCGCGGCGGCGGTGATCTCGTCGGTCGGCATCGGACGACCGTAGCCAGCACGGATGCGTGGCGCAGTCGGCCACGCACCCGATACCGCTCGGCGGTGCCGTGGGTTAGTTTTTACCTGCGGACGGAACAGGCGGGCGCAGCACCGGCACCAGCAGCAGGGTCGGCAGCAGCAGCACCGGCACCACCAGCAGGGCGCGCAGGGTGCCGACCTCGTCGCCGATCAGCCCCAGCAACGGCGGGCCACCGAGGAAAGCGGTGTAGCCGATCACCGCGACCACGCTCACCCGCACCGCCGCGTGCGCCTCGTCGTCGGCCGCCGCGCTCATGCCGACAGGGAAGCCCAGCGACGCGCCGAGGCCCCACAGCGCGACACCGACGACGGCCACCGGCCCGGAGCCCGCGAGCACGGCCAGGCCGGCGCCGAGCACGGCCAGCCCGATGGTGCCGCTGAGCACCGGCACCCGACCCCACCGGTCCAGCGCGATGGTGCCCACGGTGCGCCCGACGGTCATGCCCACCACGAAGACGGCGAAGACCGCAGCGCCGGCGGCCTCGCTCAGGTCCCGTCCGTCGATGAACGCGACCGCCAGCCAGTCGTTGGCGGCGCCCTCGGTGAACGCCGCCACCAGCACGAACAGCCCGATCAGCAGGGTGCGCGGCTCCCGCCAGGCGGCGAGTTGCGCCCGGCGACGGGCGGCCGGGGTGGCGTCCGCCGGGTCACCGCTGTGATCGCTGCCCACGGGCAGGAACGTCCGGGCGGCGAGCACCGTACCGGTCAACACGACCGCCGCCACCGCGACGAGGTGCGCGCCGACGGACACGTCGAAGCGGGCCGCCCCGGCGCCGAGCGCCGCTCCGGCCACCGAACCGAGGCTCCACCCGGCGTGGAAACGGGGCATGATCGTACGGCCCAGTCGCCGCTCCACCGTCGCGCCCTCGACGTTCATCGCCACGTCGCAGGCGCCGGAGCCGTAGCCGAAGGCGACGAGGCCCGCCGCGACGACGGCGAACGACCCGGTCAGCGTGGCGCCCAGCCCCGCCACGGTCATGCCGACGGCGACCACCCCGGTGGCGAGGGCGACGGTGCGGGCCGCACCGAGACGCTGGGCGAGCAGGCCGGCGGTGGGCATGGCGAGCAGCGCGCCGATGCTCATCGCCAACAGCAGCAGCCCGAGCCGGCCGGCGGAGAGGTCCAACGCCTCCCGGGCCGCCGGAACGCGGGAGAACCAGCTGCCGACGGCCAGCCCGTTGAGGGTGAAGGTGACGGCGACACCGTTGCGGGCGAGCCGCACTCTTCGCAGGGTCGGCGACGCGGTGTCCTGGGCTACGGGTCGACTGGTGGGGGCGCTCACGGGGGTGGGTCCTCTTTCTCGGGGTGATCTCCTGGCACGATCGCACACCTGAGAGCGCTACCACCACAACCGGCAACCGCCCCTTACCGCCGCTGGTCCGGCCGGGGCATGATGTGAGCAGGCGTTTGTCCCGACCGGGCGGGCCCGCCGCAGGAGGCGACGATGACGACAGCGGCACAGCGACCGGCCACCCTCGAGGACGTGGCCCGGGTCGCCGGGGTGTCCCGGTCCACGGCGTCGCGGGTGATCGCCGGCACGGGGTTCGCCTCGCCGGCCGCCCGGCAGCAGGTCACCGCAGCGGTCGACCAGCTCAGCTACGTGCCCAACCCGGCCGCCCGGGCGCTGGTCCGCGGCGGTGGCGTACGCCTGGTCGTGGCCGTCCTGGGCACCAGCGCGGCGGTGCTCGACGACCCGTACGTGCACCAGGTGGTCGGCGCGGCCGCCCGGGTGTGCACGGCCGCCGGGGTCGGGGTGGCGCTGCACTGGCTGCCGTACGGCGACCCGCGCAGCCTCGACCAACTCGACGGCGATCGCAGCGTGTGCGGGGTGATCCTGGTCAACACCACCGAGGAGGTGCTTGCGGCGGTGCCCCGGTCGCTGCGCGGTCGGGTGGTCTCGATCGGCGTCGGCTCGGCGACCGTGCCGTCGTTCGACGTGGACAACGCCGCCGGCTCCGAGGCGGTGCTGCGTCACCTGTACGCCTCGGGTCGCCGCCGGATCGCCATGGTGACCGGCCCCCGGTGGCTGCCGTGCGCGGAACGCCCCGTGCAGACGTACCGCCGGCTCATGGCCGAGGCCGGCCTTCCGGAGCGGATCCTCCCCGGGGACTTCAGGGCGGCGCGCGGCCGGGCGGCGGCCGGCGAGGCGCTGCGCCGTTGGCCGGACATCGACGCGATCTACGCGATCAGCGACGACACCGCGCTCGGGGTGATCGCGGGTCTGCGGGACGCCGGTGCGCGGGTGCCCGGTGACGTGGCGGTGGCCGGCTTCGACGACGTTCCGTTGGCCGCGATGACCGCCCCGGCGTTGACCACGGCGAGCCACCCGGTGGGCCGGATCGCCGTCGCCGCGGCCACCGCCCTGCTGGACGGGCGCCCGGCGGCCCCGGTGACCCTGTTCCCGTCCGCCCTGGTGGCGCGGGCCAGCGCCTGAGTCGACGCTCGGCCGGCCACGCTGACGGTTAACCCCGGTGCGCGATGTCGCCACCACCTGGCTGACCACCTGACCGCGCTTCCGGTCGGGTCAGACGGGCGGGAGGCCCAGGGCTTCGTCGACGCGGGCGAGGACTGCCGCGTCGTCCTCCGGGTTGACGCCCCGCAGCAGGTCGATGGCGGTGGCCCGGACCTGCCCGATGATCATTGCGAGGGGGAGCGTCTGCGTGGAGCCGAAGAGCTGCCCAGCGGCGTGCACCGCGGCCAACGCCGACTCGTCGGCCCGGGTGCCGTGCCGGTCGGCGGTCTCCTCCTGCCCGTTCAGGTCGGCGGCGAGAGCGGCACCGGCCTGACGGACCGCCTCGGCCAGCGACCGCAGGGCGACGCCCAGCTCGGGCGGGACCGGGGTGTGCAGCCGGCTGAGGGTCACACCGGCACGGGCCAGCACCCGGACGTTGCGGACCGCGTAGTCGATCTGCCGGATCGACTCGTCCACCGAGCGCAGCCGACCGAGGTGCCGACGCCGACGGACGTTGAGCCGCAGCGCCTCACCGGCGGCCAGCACCCCGTCGCGCAGCCCGTCCACCCGGGCGTCCATTCCCCGCGCCTGCCGCAGCGCGGCGACCGCCGCCGCCTCGTCCTGGTCGTCAAGCGCGTCGGCGATCCCGCCGAGCAGCCCGGCCAACTCGTCGAAGGTCCGCCGCACCTCGGCGACCAGCGGGGCCAGCGGGTGCCGGGCGTCGACGAGCAGGCTGGCCGCGAGCGCGACCGCGCCACCGACGAGCGCGTCGACGAAGCGGAACGGCACCAACGACCCGTCCGGTGGTGCGACCACCACGAGGTAGAGCGCGGAGACCGCCGCCTGCACCAGGGTCACGCCGGTGGCGCCGAACGCCACCGCGAGGAGGACGGTGAGCAGGATGACGGTGAAGACCGTCCAGGTGCTGCCCGGGCCGAGCGCCTGCACCACCAGATCCGCGACGAGCACCCCGGCGGCGACCCCGAGGACGACCTCGACGGCCCGGCGGATGCGCTGCCCCCGGGCCTGACCGAGGACGATCAGCGCGGCGGCGGGCGCGAAGAAGGGCTGCGGGTGCCCGAGCAGCCGGGTGGCCAGCAGCCAGGCCACTGTCGCCGCGACTGTCGCTTCCAGCACCGGCCGCCAGCCGTGCCGCAGCCGCCCGCCGGCCGTCCGCAGGCCGCTGAACCGCACCATCGCCCAACCTCTCCGACCCACCGTCAGCTCACGGTGACGCATGGTGAAACAGCGACCCCGAGCACGTCGTCCACTCCCCCTTTGGAGCTGATGCCGTCAACGAATCAGGCTCGATGTCCAGAACCCCGTCCGACTCGATGTCGTGAACGACTCAGCTCCAAAGGGCCGCTCCAGGGCATCACACCGGCGGCGCACAGGATCCTGACGCGATCGTCCCCCACCACGCGTCGGACCTGATCACCGGGCTGCGGGCAGGGCGCCGGCCAGGCCATCGAGGACGCGGTGGTGCTCGGCGCGGTCTGCGCCGGCGGCGCCAGGGAGGCGCCCGCCCGGTCGCCTTCGCGATGCGGACCATCGCGTTGCGGCTCACCCCGGGCCGGCTGGCCCTGCGCAGCATGGCCCGCTACGCGGACTGGCGACCGCCGGCGGGCTGAGTCGTCCGGCCAGCCTACGGTCGACGGGGAAACCGCCGTCGCCACAAAGCTCCAGAATAGTCATTCGGGTCGTTGTCGAAGCTAATCAAAGGCGACAGCGCGCCGGTACAATCGGCGACTTCGTTGTGACCGATCGCTGACTGCTGATGATGAAAGCGATCACACACACTGAGCCCATGAACAGGAGAGTCAACCGCGGTACGGCACTCCGCGTCGCGGTGTGCCTCGTCCTTCTCGCCGCACTGAGCGGCTGCATGCAACTGAACATGGGGTTGACCGTCAACGCCGACGACACGGTCGACGGGCAACTGCTGCTGACCGCGCAGAAGTCCGTGCTGAGCTCGCGGAACAAGAACATCCCGGTCGCCTTCGCGGAGCTGCGGCAGAACATCCCCGCCCTGCCGGCCGGCGAGGAGACCCTCTACCAGGACGACACTTACTACGGCTCCCAGATCAGTTACCGCAAGGCGCCGCTCGCCGGTTTCGACACGGACAGCGTCAAACTGGTCAGGGACGGCGACCTGTACCGCTTCACACTGCCACTCGACCCCAAGAAATACGGCGGAAAGGTTGCGGAGCAGAATCCACAAAACCAACAGGCGTTCCTCAAGCTCATGTCGTTCGAGATCTCGGTGACATTTCCCGGGCGGGTGATCGACAGCAATGGCACGGTCAACGGCCGTTCGGTCAGTTGGAAGGTCGACGCCAACCAGGACAAGCCGGCCGAGTTGCGGGCCGTGGCCGAGGCGCCGGCCAAACCCTCCACCTCACCGGCCGCCGCCGTCGACGAGGAGGACGGCGGGTTCCCGTGGCTGCTTGTCGTCGGCGGTGTCCTCCTCCTGCTGCTGATCGCCGCGGTGGGCGTACTCCTGGTGCGCCGTCGCCCCGCGGCGCCGGCCACGCCCGGTCCGACCCCGCCGCCCGGCCCACCAGCCGGCGCCCCGGGGCCCGGCTGATCCATCCGGACCTCACCACCACCACATCCCGGTCGCACCATCGCAGAAAAGGGGGGTCGCCATGAACGATCTCTTCACCTGGGCAGCCCTGGGGACCATCGCCGGGGCGAGCGCCGCCACCCTGCTGGCCACCAACGTCATCGGCGGGCTGATCGGCCCGAGCGGCGACAAGCTCCGCAAGTGGATCGCCATCGCCATCGCGCTGCTGCTGTCCTATGTGACAGCGGCATTCGCCGACGACGCCGGCGGCGAGAAGTGGGTCATCGCGTTCTTCAACGCGCTTGTCATCTTCTCCGCCGCGCTCGGCGTCAACCAGTTCCCGCCCGGCAACCGGCAGGCGACCCAGCCGTCGCCGACGCAGGTCGCACAGGGTCGTGAACCCCGCGTCTTCCGCTCCTGGGTCTGAGGGGTGCCGTCATGGTCTTCGGAATTCTCAGCGCGGCCGTACAGGTCGGCTTCGGCGCCCTGCTCGGCTTCCTCGCCGGCGGTCCGATCGGGCTGCTGATCGGCGCCGTCGTGGGCCTGGTGGTCGGCGCGGTCTTCGGCTGGTCGGTGGCCTCCGCCGGGGTGTACGCCGCGGACGCCCGCGGCATCTTCCTCTTCGTCGTCGACCACAGCTGGAGTCTGCTCAACACGGTCGTCGGCGCCATCTACCTGACCGTGCACCTGATCTTCGGGCACTCGCTGGACCGGCCCACCTCGCTGGGCAGCGGGCGGGTCAGCGTGGTGGAGGGGGTCTCGCCCCGCTACGCCACCACCATCGGCACCGTCTGCGCCGGCTCCAGCTCGGGCATCCAACGGCACGAGGACGTGCACATCTTCCAGGGCCGCCTGCTCGGGCCGCTCTACATCCCTCTCGTCCTGGCCAACTACGTCCTGTTCACCATCGCGCCGGTGTGGCTGCTCTACCACGACCACACCAACGCGCCGATCAACCGCTTCACCCGGTACTTCGAGATCGGCGTCTACCCGCACGTCTGGAACGAGGCCATCGCGTACCGGATCCAGGGGACGCCGCCGCGATGACCACCCACGGGCGCGGGCCGATCGAGACCGCCACCGCCGAGCTGGTCGCCTGGGTGACCAGCTCGGCGGGGGAACCCGTAACGGTCGGCCCGCCCCGCGCGTGCGACGACGCCGACGGGCTCACCCTCTGGCCGCTCGAACTGCGCCCGGCCCGGCAGACGCGCTCCAGCGGCGCGGTCCGCGAACCGTACCGGTTCACGGTCCGCCACCTGCTCTGCGTCACCGGGCCGGCCGGGCTGCCCCGACTGGACCGGGTGCTCACCGCCGCGACCGGCGACGGTCGGTACCCGGTCGTACTGGAGGCCGGCGACGCACCACTGTGGACGGCGTTCGGCACGGCGCCCCGACCGGCGCTGCTGATCGACGTGGCGGCGCAGGTGGAGCACCCGACGCCGGCCGCGCCTCCGGTGCTGCAGCCGCTGCGGCTCCGACAGCTCGAGGTCCGCAGCCTCAGCGGACGGGTGGTCGGCCCCCAGGACCAGCCACTGGCCGCGATGCGGGTCGAGCTGCCCGGCACCGGGTCCGCCACCCGCACCGACACCGACGGCCGATTCCTGATCGGTGGCGTCCCGCACGACCCCGAGCACCCGGGCCCGGTCCGGTTGCGGCTGACCGGGCGCGGGCTCGTCCTCACCGCCGACGTGGACGCGGCCGAGGACGACATCGTCATCGTCTGCGCGCCACCGACCCACTGACACCCACAGGCACAGGAGGATCGATGCCCAGCTACTTCTCCCCCGGCATCTACGTCGAGGAGGTCCCCAGCGGCGCCCGACCGATCGGGCCGGTGAGCACAAGCATCGCCGCCTTCGTCGGAGTCGCCCCGGACCGCTCCGCCCACCTGGGCAAGGCGGTGCCGGTCAACAACTGGACGGAGTTCCTGCGGCTCTTCGCCGGCGGCGAGCGGGTGGAGAGCACCCCGCTGGCCCGGGCCGTCTTCGGCTTCCTGGACAACGGGGGCGCCCGCTGCTGGGTGGTCAACGTCGGTGAGGGTGGCGCGATCACCGGCTCCGGCCAGCGGCGCGGGGGTCTGCAACTCCTGGAGGCCGTCGACGAGATCTCCATCATCGCCGCACCCGGTTTCCACGACGTGGTGTCCCACGAGGCGCTGCTCAGCATGGCCGAGCGCACCCGCACCATGGTCGCGATCTGCGACCCGGCACCGGACATCGACGACATCTCCGCGCTGACCCGGGTCGCCACGCCGTCCTCCGGCAAACCCCCCAAGCCCGCCGAGGGTACGGGCGGCGGTCCCGGCGGCGGCGCGTCCCAGCCGGGCGGCTCCGGCGGGCACGACGGGGCGGCCTACCGGCCCCGACAGTCCGAGTTCGGCGCGTTCTACTACCCCTGGCTGCGGGTCCGTGACCCGATCAGCGGCGAGTTGGAACTCACCCCGCCGAGCGGGCACCTGGCCGGCATCTGGGCCCGCACCGACGCCCTGCGCGGGGTGCACAAGGCCCCGGCCAACGAACCCGTACGCGGCGCCGTCGACCTCGGCTACCTGGTTACCCGACCGGAACACGACGTGCTCAACCCCAAGGGCGTCAACGTGATCCGCTACTTCGCCGGCGAGGGCATCCGCGTCTGGGGGGCCCGTACGCTCGCCGCCGAGGCCAGCGAGTGGCGCTACCTCAACGTGCGACGCCTCAGCATCTCCATCGAGCAGGCCATCGCCAACGGCACCCGGTGGATGGTGTTCGAACCCAACGACTTCACCCTGTGGCGTTCGATCCGGCGTGACATCGGGGCGTTCCTCACCCGGGTGTGGCGCGACGGCGCACTGCTGGGACGCAGCCCCGAGGAGGCGTTCTTCGTCAAGTGCGACGAGGAGACCAACCCGCCGGACGTCCGCGACGCGGGCATGGTGATCGCCCACATCGGCATCGCGGTCGTCAAGCCGGCCGAGTTCGTGGTGTTCAAGCTGAGCCAGTGGGCCGGCGGCACCGAGACCGAGACGATCGGAGGCTGACATGCCCACCACCGCCACCCCGCAGCCCGGGGCCCCGGTCGACCCGTACCGGGCGTACAACTTCCGACTGCTCATCAACGGCGTCACCAACGGCCACTTCACCGAGATGACCGGGTTGGAGGTGAACATCCCCGGTCAGCCGTACCGGGAGCACGGCCTGGGTCGGATGCGGATGGTGCCCGGTCAGGCCGAGTACGAGCCGGTGACGCTGCACTTCGGCCTCACCGCCTCGCGCGAGCTGTGGGACTGGGTGAACGCCACCGCCCAGGGCACCCTCAACCGCCGCAACGTCTCGGTGGTGCTGCTCGACTCGGTCGGGACGGCCGAGGTGCTGCGCTGGAACCTGATCGAAGCGTGGCCGACCCGCTGGCGCGGCGCGCACCTCAACACCCTCAGCCACGAGATCGCCATCGCCTCGTTGACCCTGCGCTACGAACGCCTGGAGTTGGAGGCCGGTGGTGCCACCGCGCCAGCACCCGCGTAGCTGGCTGGCCGGCCGGTTGCGCTCGGCGGCCGGCGCGGTCCAGCGCCTCGCCGGGCGGGTCGAACCCGCCGGACACCTTCCGCCGCAGCCGCCGCCGGAGACGCCCGTGGTGGCGCCACGCCGCTTCGGGGAACCTCCGCAGCACTGGTTGGACCTGGTCGCCGCCCACGCGCCCGGTCTCCTGCACGACCTCGCCCTCGACCCGTCCCCGGCCGGCAACGCCGAGGACCGGGCCCGGGGCGGGCTGCCGGCTCGGACCGACGCCGTCGGCACCGATCCCGTCGCGGACGGGAGGCGCGGCAGCGGGGCCGACCCGGTCGTTCCCGCCGACCCGGGCGGTGCCGGCGCGACCCACGGGCACCCTCCGGTCACGGGCGGCGCTCGCGGGACCACCGGGCGGGGTACCGCCGCGAGCGGGTACAACGGGCCGACCAGGTCGGCTGCCCCCAGCCGGCGCGGCGGGGCAGGCCGCCAGTCGCAGGCCGGTGACCAGCCCACCGGCACCGGGATCGGTGACCCGTCCGGCGGCAGCGCCCGGTCGTCCACGGCAGAGCGGGTGCCCCCGGCAGCCAGGCCGACGGGAGCGACGCGGTCGCCCGGGATGACCTCGCCGGCGGGACCGGGCGCGGCGGTGCCCGCGGTGCGACCGGCCGCCCGGAGCCACACCACAGCCGCCGACACCACAATCGACGCGAGCAGGCCGGCCCGGCCCGGTGGCTCCCCGCCGCCGGTCCGCTCGATGACCTTCGGGCCACCCGACGCAGCGAGAAGCCAACCCCGTCGACCGGGGGCCGGACCCACTCCGCGCCCGCCGCTCGATCCACGGCGCTCCGCCGACGTCGACCACGGCGTCCGGCGAGCCACGGACCCCTCTCCCGCCGGACCGTCCGACGACCACCTCTCCGCTGGCGGGTTCCGGGGCGACTCGGACGGTCCGCCCCGGCTCAGGCGGGAACAGCACAGCCGACGCGACAGCGAGGATCTGTCGTCGCGAGCGGACGCGGCGACGGGCTCGACGTCGTACGGGCACGTGGAGTGGCCGAACCCGGGCAGGCGCGAGGCCACCTGGACCGGCTCGACAGCGGTCGAGGACACCTCGACCCGCGCACGCGGGGACCTTGCCCGCGTCGTGGACGGTGGGCCCTGGCTGGCCCTGCCCGGTGAGCCGGCACGACCCCCCGGCGCGTCGTACGACGTCAGGACGACGGTGGCCGACGGCGGACGGGCGGCGGGCACCGACGCGCCGCGCCCCGTCGTGCCGTCGAGGGGCGTCGACCCGTGGCCGGCGCTGCCCGACGACAGCGTTCTGTGGTCGGTCGCCGGGGCGGCACTGGACACCGTCCAGTCGACCCGGCTGGACCAGGAACAGGCGGGCGACTGATGGAGCGTGTCGCCTTCCTCATCGACTCGACAGGCGAACGGGTGGACTGCCTGCTCAACCCGGAGACCGTGCAGGTGACCCGGCTTGCCGGCGTACGCCAACGGGGTGCCGGCGGTGGGCAGCTCACCGGATCCGGCCTGGCCGACGACCCGCTGGTCTTCACCGGTGGCGGCCGGACCGAGCTGGTGCTGGACCTGCTCTTCGACGTCGACTTCGTGGAGGCGCAGCTGCGGCCGGCAGACGTCCGGGTGCTCACCCGTCCGCTGTGGATGCTCGCGGAGAACTCCACGGTCGAGCATGGTTGGCTGCGACCGCCGCTGGTCCGGCTGGTCTGGGGCAAGACCTGGAACGTGCCCGGGGTGATCATCGCGGTGGCGGAACGCTTCGACGCGTTCACCGGCACCGGGTCGCCGCGACGGTCCTGGCTGCGGCTGAAGCTGGTCCGCGCCGCGGAGACGGCCGACCAGGCCGAGGCCGGCTTCGCCGAGGAGCTGGCCGCCGCCAGCACCCCGACCGCCGCGCCGGGCAGCGCGGTGATCGCCGCCGGTGACGGCGCGGCCGAGCCGGGCCGCTCCGGTGTGCGTTTCGACCTGCTGGCCAACGACGCGCTCGGCTCGCCGCTGCGCTGGCGGCTGCTTGCCGAGCACAACCGGATCACCGACCCGCTGGCCGTGCCGGCCGGCACCACCCTGGCCGTCCCACCGGCCGTCGGCACCGGGGTCGGCTCGACGGTCGGCGGTGCGGTGACCGGGCTGGCGCAGGCGGTGGCCGGTGCGGTGGCGGCATCGTACGGGGGCACCTCGGTCGCCGGCCCATCGTGGGACACCACGACCAGCACGGGTCCGCGCGGCGACCTCGGGGGTACGCCGTGACGAGCATCGCGCCCCGGGCGTTGACGATCCTGCTCGACGGCGCCGAACTTGTCGGCGCGGCACGTCAGCGGGTCCGCTCGCTGCGGGTGGCGGCCCGCCTCGACCAGCCCACCCAGGCCGAGCTGGTGCTCGCCACCAGCGCCGGGGCCGGCGCGTTCGACCCGGCGGTGCGCCCCGGCACGGCACTCGACGTACGGCTCGTCGACCACGCGGACGCCCTGTTCACCGGTGAGGTCACCTGCGTGGAGGTGGAGTACGCCGCCGACGGGGCGGCGGTGCTGCGGCTGCGGGCGTACGACCCGCTGCACCGGCTGCGCAAGAGGCAGGGGTTGCGGGTCTTCACCTCGGTGACCGCCGTCGAGCTGGCCGGGGAACTGTGCGGCGCGGTGGGGCTGGCGGTGACCGCCGAGGTCGACGGCCCCCGGCTGGAGCGGTTGCTCCAGCACCGGCACAGCGACCTGGACCTGCTGCGTGAGGTGGCCGGCCGGGCCGGGCTGCACCTGGCCACCGACGGTGACGCCGTGCGGCTGGTCACCCTCGCCGGTTACGGGGAGCCGGTGGCGCTGACGCTCGGCAAGGAGGTGCACACCCTGCGGCTGTCCACGAACACCGACCAGGCCAGTGGTGCCAGCGCGGCACTGGGCTGGCACCCGCAGCGGGCCGAGGTGATCAGCCAGCAGGCCGACGAGGCGCGCTGCGGCCGACCCGCGGACGACCGCCCGGACCCGGCCGACGTGGGTGCCGACGGTGTGCGCACCGCCGTGGACCAGCCCGGCCGCAGCGACGACGAGTTGGCGGCGCTGGCCCAGGCTCGACTGGACACCCGGGCGGCCACGCTTGTCACGGCCGAGGGGGTCGCCGAGGGTGACCCGGCGCTGCGGCCGGGCCGCCGCGTCGACCTCGGCGGGGTGCCCGACCCGGTCCGCGGGGCGTACGTGCTGACCGAGGTGGTGCACACGGTGGACGGCAACGGACACCTGACCCGCTTCTCCACGGTGCCGCCGGTCAGCTCCACGACCCCGACCGGCGGCGCGGTGGTCACCCTCGGCACCGTCACCGACGTCGCCGACCCGGACGGGCTGGGTCGGGTCCGGTTGACCCTGCCGGCGTACGGGGACCTGGACGCCGGTTGGCTCGCCGTGCTCTGCCCCGGCGCCGGGCCGGGCAAGGGTCTGGTGGCGCTCCCCGACCCGGACGACACCGTGCTGGTGGTGCTGCCCGGCGGCGAGCCGGCTTCGGGCATCGTGCTCGGTTCGCTGTTCGGCGCCGTGGAGCCGTACGACGCGGGCATCGACGACGGGAAGGCCCGCCGCTGGACGATGCGTACCGCCGGTGGGCAGTCGATAGTCGTCGACGACGTGCGGCGCAGCCTGCGGCTGGCCACCGAGGACGGCAGCTTCCTGGAGTTGACCCCCGACCTGGCCACCCTGCACGCGGCCTCCGACCTGGTGATCTCCGCACCCGGCCGGGCCATGGTGGTGCGCGCCCGCAGCGTGGACTTCCTGCACGCCGACTCGACCGAGGACCCGACCACCGCGGCGGAGCAGGCCCGAACGCTTGCCCGCGCCCACCACCAAGGAGGCGGCTGATGCGCTGGATCCACCGTGACTCCGTGATCACCTGCGACCACGACGGCCGGGTCGAGAACCAACCGTCGCGGCAGTGGGTGACTGTCACCGGCGTACCCGTGCTTGTCGACGACGACCCGCAGGGACGAAAGATCATCGCCTGCCCGAACTACGGCCCGACCATCAAACCGTGCACGAAGACCCTCACCGTCCGGGTCGGCTACAGCGACTGGGTCCGCGTCGACGGGCACCGGGTGGTGCTGTCGCACCTGGAGGGGTTCACCAACGGCACCCCGCCGGGGTTGGTCAAGCACACCGTGCGCGACCCCCGCCAGCAGTTCCTGGGGGCGGACCGATGAGGGCGTTCCGCTTCGTCGGCGCCGGCTTCGACGCCGGCCGGACCGGCGGGTTGGCGCTCACCGCTGCCGGTGGCCTGGCGATGACCGAGGGCGACGAGAGCGTACGACAGGCCCTGTTCCTGCTCCTGTCGACCACACCTGGCGAGCGGCTGATGCGACCCGGGTACGGCTCCCGGCTGCACCGGTTGGTCTTCGCGCCCAACGACGACACCACTGCCGGTCTGGCCATCCACTACGTGCGGCAGGCCATCGCCCGGTGGGAGCCCCGGGTCGAGGTGATCGACGTGGACGCCGGGCCGGACCGGGACGACGCGTGGCGGCTGGTGATCCGGTTGGACTACCGGGTGCGGGCCAGCCTGACACCCGGGCACCTGGTGTTCTCCGTGGACCTGCTCCCGGCCGACGAGCCCACCGAGGGAGGACCGTCATGACGCTGCCCGTGCCGCACCTGGACGATCGCGGCTTCCTCGACCTGGTCACCGAGGCCCGGGAACGGATCCGGCAGTCCTGCCCGGCGTGGACCGACCTGTCGGCGCACGACCCCGGGATGGCGCTCGTGGAGACGTTCGCCCACCTCACCGAGGTGATGATCTATCGGTTGAACCAGTTGCCGGAGAAGGCCTACGTCTCGTTCCTGAACCTGCTCGGGGTCACCCGGCACGCGCCGACCGCGGCCTGGGCGGACGTCTGCTTCACCCGCACCGGCACCGACCGCGCCGCGGTGCGCATCCCGGCCGGGCTGCGGGTCGCGGCGGCCCGCGGCGCGGACCCCCGGCCGGTCGTCTTCGTCACCACCGAGCCGACGCTGCTGCCCGCCGACGAGACGTCGGTGACGGTACGGATGCACCAGTGCGAACCCGTCGAGGCGGAGCTGCTCGGGGTGGGCACCGGCCAGCCGGGGCAGGTGCTGCGCGCCGCGCACGCGCCGCTGACGCACACCGCCGAGGCCCTGGACCTGCTGCTCGGGGTGGAGGTGCCGACCGGCACCGTCGAGCTGGGCGCGGCGGCCCGCGAGCACGACGGCCGCACGTTCGAGATCTGGCAACCGGTGGACAGCTTCGCCGGGCTCGGCCCGCAGGCCAAGGCGTACCTGGTCGACCGCTGCTCGGGCACCGTCACCTTCGCCCCGGCCCTCGACCTGCGACCCGCCGCCGGGGCGACCCGGCACGGCGACGTCCCGGCCGACGCGGACCCACCGGCCGCGCCGAGCGCCGCGCCGGCGGTGACCGTCGCGGCCGTGCCGCCGGCCGGACGACAGGTCCGACTCTGGTACCGCGCCGGTGGCGGGCCCACCGGCAACGTGGCGGCGGGCACGCTCACCAACCTGCGCGACCCCCTACCCGGGGTACGCGTCGACAACCCCGCCCCGGCGGCCGGCGGCCGGGACATGGAGGCGCTGGAGTCCGTGCTGCTGCGCGGCCCCTACGAGTTCTTCGCCCAGCAGCGCGCGGTCACCGCCCGCGACTTCGAGGTCCTCGCGACCAGCTCCGGCGCGGTGGCGCGGGCGCGGGCGTTCACCCGCGCGGCGGTGTACAGCTTCGCCCGGCCGGGCGAGGTGGAGGTGGTGCTGGTGCCGTACGTGCCGGAGGCGGCCCGTCCGGGCGGCCGGCTGCCGGTGGCCGTGCTGCGCGAGCACGAGGTGCCCGAGGCCCGCCACCGGGTCGAGGCGGACCTGGAGGAACGCCGGATGGTCGGCATCCGCTCACGGGCCACCTGGGCGCGGTTCAAGGCGGTGTCGGTACGCGCCCGGGTGGTGGTCCGCCGCGAGGAGGACGTGGACGCGGTCCGCCGCCGCATCCACGACCGGCTGCACCAGACGCTGAGCCCGCTGCCCACCGCGCTCAACCCGACCGGCTGGCCGTTCGGCGAGCCGCTGCGGGCATCCAACGTGTACCGGCTGCTGGAGCACGCCGAGCCGGGGGTGCGCTACGTCGAGTCGGTACGGTTCGTGGTCGACGAGGCGCCCGACGCCAACGTTCGCGCCCTCGCCGTGGACCAGTACCAGCCGCGCACCTGGTACGCCGGGCGTGGCCCGGTGCTGTTCCGCTCCAGCAACGGCGGCGCCGGTTGGGAGCCGGCCGGACGCTTCGACGACGAGACCGTGGTGCGGGTGGCGCCCGCGCCCGCGCCGGTGCGTCCGGGCATCGTCGCGCGTGCCGGTTCGGTGGCGGTGGTGACGCTGCGCGACTCGGGCGGCTCCCGGGTGCACCTGAGCACCGACCTGGGCGAGACGTGGTCGCTCCTCACCGACCTGGACGCACGGATCTCCGACGTGGCCTGGCTGGACCGCGACGGCGCGGGCGCGCTGCTGGTGGCCACCGACACCGGCCTGTACGAGGTGTCGCTGCTGCCCGGGGCGGTGCCGTTGCAGATCCTGGTGGACCCGTCCGACGCCGACCGGGGCTTCTACGCGGTCCGCACGTTCGTCTCCGAGCGTGGTGCGCCGGGGGTGGCGGTGGCGGCGCAGGCCAGCTTCGGGGTGTACCTGTCGACGAGCGGCGGCCGACCCGGCAGTTTCAGCCACGTCGGTCTGGCCAACGTCGACAACCGGGTCCTCGCCGTGCAGTACGACGGCCCGGCCACCCTGTTGTGGAGCGGCGCGGGCGAGCCGGACCCGAAGAAGCCCGGGCAGGGCTGCCACCGCACGCGGCTGTTCGAGTCGGACGTGAAGTGGCAGTCGATGCAGAGCGGGTGGATCGGCGGCACCTGTCGGGACCTCGCGTTCGCCGGTCAGCAGGCGGTGGCCGCCACGCAGAGCGGCGGCGTGCTGCGGCTGGACACCCTGGCCGCGCAGCCGCAGTGGCAGCCGGTGTCGGTCAACTGCGGGTTGCCGCTGCGGGACCGGACCCGGTTCGTGCCTGTCGACGCCATCGCGGTGAGCGGCCCGACGGGCGGCGGCGCGCCGGGCGGCGGCACCGGCACGGCGGAGCGGCTGATCCTGGCCAGCGGCGAACGCGGCGTACACCGTAGCGCCGACGCCGTCACCTGGACGCCAAGCGCCAACCAGGCCACCGCCGACGTGGTGACCGTTCCGGATACCTGGCTGCTCTGCTCCGGCGAGCACGACATCGAGGTGGTGCGCCAGGATGCGACGCTCGGCGATTGAACGGCTGCTGCCCGCCGCCTACCAGCGGGCCTGCGTGCCGGGCAGCGTGCTCTGGGCGCTGCTGGACGTGATGGAGGGGCTGCACGCCCCGGACGAGGCGGTCCTCGCCGAGGTGGACGCCCTGTTCGACCCGTACCGGGCGCCGGACGCGCTTGTGGTGCGGTTGACCCGCTGGGTGGCGATGGACCACGTGGTGGCCTCGCCCCGGCCGGACGCCCCGCTGCCACTGCCGGTGGGTCGGCTGCGCGACCTGGTGGCCAACGCCGCCCTGCTGGCCCGCTGGCGCGGCACCCCGTACGGCATCCGCCGGGCCCTGGAGCTGGCCACCGGGATGTCGGGCTTCACCATCGACGAACCCGCCGAGCAGCCCTTCCACGTCGTGGTACGGGTGCCGGCCGCCGCCGCCGGTCAGCTCGCCGTGATCACCCGCATCGTCGAGGCGGAGAAACCCGCCTCGGCCACCGTCGAGATCGTCCTGACAGAGGAGTCGTCATGACCACCGAGTGGGCGGTCGTCGCCGCCGCCGAGCAGTTCACCCTCGACCCGCGCAACAGCGGCGAGCTGACCTTCACCGTCTCCAACCCGGGCAACGCGCCGGACACGGTGGTGTTCGACGTGGCGCCCGGTGACGGCTCCCAGCGGGCGTGGTTCACCGTGGCCGAGCCGCAACGGGTGGTACCCGGCCAGGGTTCGGTGTCGTTCCTGGTCAAGCTCGCCGTGCCGGCGGGAACCCCGCCCCGGCGCTACGACATGACCGGGTTCGCGTACTCGGCCAACACCGCGCCGGAGGAGAGCTCCCGCTCCAGCGGCCGGGTCACGTACGAGGTGCGGGCGGTGGCGCCGCCACGGCGTACCCCATGGTTGTGGATCGCCGCCGCGGCGGCGTTGGTGCTCGTGGTGGTCGCCGTGGGGGTGGTGTTGCTGACCCGCGACGGCGACCCGGTCCCCGGCGAGCCGAGGGTGGTGACCGTCGAGGCGGAGAGTCTGGTGCCGGCCGCGGTGGTGGAGTCTCCGCGGAAGAGCGCGGCGAAGGTGGAGGAGCAACCCAACTGCTGTGGGGTGACCTGGTCCGGTGACAAGCAGCTGTTCTTCCAGGGGTTGGCCATCGGCGACAAGGTCACCGTGACGGTGCAGATCCCGGCCGACGGCACCTGGCGTTTCGCGGCGGTACGCACCACCTCCCTCGACTACGCCAACACCGTCTTCACCATCGACGGCCAACAGGTCGGCGGCACGTTCCTCGGCTTCACGCCGACGGTGCGCAAGACGGAGTTCCTGGACGTCGGCACGGTCCAGCTCACCAAGGGCCCACACCAGGTGGCGTTGCTGGTGGTCGGCAAGACGCAGGGCACGAACCGCTACTTCGCGGGTGTCGACGAGATCCGGTTCACCGAGCTCGTGGCGCAGGCCGTGGCGCGATGAGTGGTCGGCAGAAGGCGCTGTTGGGGCTGCTCGCCGTCCTGCTGGTGGGGCTCTTCGTGGTCGCGGTCGGCGCGGGCCGCGGCGACCGGGGTGATCCGGGGGCCCGGCACGGGTTCGTCGACAGGTTGGGCGCGCTTGGCGGTGAGCGATCCTCGGTCGATCCGGCGACGGTCAGCGCCGACTGCGCCGACGAGACGGGCCGGCTGGAGTTCACCGGCACCTGTGTGGTGCGGGTCGCGGACCCCGGCGGGCTGCGCACCCTGGTGCTGCGCAGCGCGACCCGGTTCACCGTCGTCGCCCCGGCGCCCGGCGACGCCGACCTCACCATCCGCGACGAGGTAGAGCCGGCCGACGACGGCACCGGCGCGGTGGCGAAGGTCGCCGTGGACGAGGCCACCGAGGTCGGCCTCACCTGCCCCGGCCTGGGCGGCTGCACCGTCGTCGTGGCCACGTCCTGAGTCGACAGGGACCGAGAGGAAGGTGCCGCCGTGGGTGACCTGCGCAAGCCGTTCCTGCTGATGGCCATGCTCGCCATCGTCCTGGCGATCGGGGTGGAGCTGGGCGCCGGGCTGCTGCTGGGCGGCGCCGACGCCGGCGCGGCGCTCGCGGACAGCGCCGGGGCGCTCGACGTGGAGATCGACGATGTGTCCGGGGTCAGCGAACCGTCCGGTCGGGGCACCGGCTACCTGGCGTTGATCGACGCGGTGGCGGTCTGGAGCACCGGGCTGTTCTGCCTGGGCCTGCTGCTGCCCGAGCGTGTCCAGGGTCGGGTGCAGGGTGTCGCCAGCCTGATCTTCTCGATCATCCTGATCCTCGTCGGGCTTGTCGCGTTGGTCGTCGCGTTCGTCGAGCTGATGATCATGGTGTCGCTCTTCCTGGCCGTCCCGTTCGGAACGCTTGCGTACCTGGCGCTGTGGGGGTTCTTCCCGGTCGGCGAGGCGGCGGTGCTGCTCGGGCTGGTGCTGCTGCTCAAGCTGGTGTGGGCCGGGATGCTGGTGCTGGCCCAGCCGCGGTTCCTGCAGAACAAGGGTCTCGTCCTGCTGATCCTCACCACCCTGCTGTGCACCGTGGTGCTGGAGTTCCTGCACAATCTGGTGCCGGTGATCCTGGTCAGCATCGTCGACGACGTGGCGGCGCTGGTCTTCGCGGTGATCGCGATCATCTGGGGCCTGGTGCTGCTGATCGGCTCCATCCCGGCGATCGTCAAAGCCATCCGCGTAACCGCGGCACTACCGTCCCGCTAACCCACCCGGGGCAGAGCCCATCCGTTGGCGTTTGCGGTATCGGCAGCGGCCGGGTGGATTGTCTGTGACCCTGACGGCGTGGACGAGACGCCGGGGCGTGACGCGGTGGAGCTGCGCGTCCACGGCATCTCCGGCGTCACCGCCGAACGGATCCTCGACCACCCGATCGTCGTCCGGGTCGCCGGGGACACGCACGCGGGTTTCTTCCGACCCCGACCGGGGAGCGGCACCGCGGGCGGGGCCACCGGTGGGGTCGCCGTCGAGGCGTACCGCTGGGGTTCGCTGACCGCCGGCGCGGCGGTGCGGACGGCCTCGATGTTGCTGCTGCTGCCGTTCATGCTGAGCAACCTGGCGATCTGGCTCCGACCGCCGGGGCCGGACCGGTGGGGGTTGCTCGGCGTGCTGTGCCGGTTGCTCGCCGGCACCCTCACGGCCACGTTCGTGCTGGCGGCGGTGGGCGTCACGCTGGACCTGGTCGGTTGGCAGTGTGTGCCGTACCCGGGGTGCCGGGCCAACCGCCCCTACCTGGCGTGGTTGCACGCCGTCCCCGCCGGGCCCCGGCTGGCCCTGCTGTCGGTCGTACCCCTGCTGGCGCTGCGGGTCGTCTGGGCCATCGGCACCCGGTCGGCCCGGGCCTTCGAGGGGTTCGGCCCGTCGTCGGCGCCACCGCTGTCCGGCAACGGGGCCGCGAGCCTCACCGACGCCGGTTTCTGGCAGGACGCGCATACCACGAGTTGGCTGCGACAGATCCACGTCGTGCTCGGCATCGGAACGCTCAACGTCGCGCTGCTCGCCGGCGTCGCGCCGGGCGTGGTCGGCGCGCCCGGTGAGGTCGCGCTGTTCGGGATCGCCGTCGGGTTGCTCGGGGCCGGGGTGGTCCTGCTCGCCCTGCCCGTGCCAGCCAGCCCGGCGAAGGCCCGTCGGTTCCTGCGTCCCCTCTGGGCGGCCAGCGTCGTGGTGACCGTGCTGTGCCTCGGGTCGGCCACCCTCGCGGGCGCGACGCCGGCCGGCTCGGGAAAACTGCCCGGGTACGAGGGCGCCGCCGCCGGGGTGGTCGCCGCGCAGGGCGTCCTGCTCGTCGTGCTCACCGTCGTCACGTACACCCGGCAGCGCGCTGCCCAGGGCGACGAACGTCCCGTCCTGCGCGGACTCGGCACCCCGATCATGGCGGCCGCGGCGGTGAGCGTCGGCGCGGCCTTCACCGCGACCCTGGTCTACCGCGTCGCGGACGCCCTCGACCACGGCGCGATTCCCGACCCGATCCGGCCCAACCCGCCGATCGTCGGGCCGCTGGAGCCCCCGGTCGCCTACTGGTGGGCCGCGCTCGCCGGGCTCGCCGCGCTGCTGATCGGCGCGGCGGTGACCTCGGTGACGCTCCTGCTGAGCCGGCGACGGCGACGAGGACTGGCGGCACGGATCATCGAGCGGGACTACCCGGACGTGTCGGCGCAGGACGTGCACCGGCTGCGTCTGGTCCGGGAGACCATCGCCCGGTCCCGGGTCGCCGAGGAGTTGGGGCCGGTCCTTGTCGCGTTCCTGCTGATCGCGTCGCTCGGGCTGGCCACCGTCGCCTTCGACGTGATCGGGATCGGTCCCACCCAACTCGCGGCCCGCCTGGGCGGGCACGGGGGCGCCTTCGCCGTGCTCGCCGCCTACGTCACCGACGCCGGTGTCTGGGTGATCAGCCTGCTGGTGATCTGCCTCCTGATCCTCGGTTTCCGCGCGTACCGGTCCGCGCAGACTCGGCGGGTGGTGGCGGTGCTGTGGGACCTCGGCACCTTCTGGCCCCGGACGGTGCACCCGTTCGCGCCGCCCTGCTACGCCGCCCGCGCCGTCCCGGAGCTGGCGAAACGGGTCACCGGGCTCACCGAACGGGGGCCGGTGGTCATCTCCGGGCACAGCCACGGCTCGGTGCTCGCCGCCGCCACCATCCTGCAACTACCGCCGTCCGTGCTGGCCCGGGTCTCGCTGTTGACCTACGGCTCACCGCTGCGGCGCACCTACGCGCGGCTCTACCCGGCATACCTCGGGCCGCAGACGCTTCACGACCTGGGTGGGCGGATCGGGTGGCGGTGGCGCAACCTGTGGCGCGACACCGACCCGATCGGCGGCCCGACCTTCCCTGCGGGCCCGGACGGGCCACCGCCCGGCGTCGACGTCGACATCCGACTACGTGACCCCCGCAGCCTGACCATCGACCCGGCGGACACCGTGCCACCGCCGATCGAGGGGCACTGGCCGTACCACACCCAGGCGGCGTACCAGGCGGCGATCCGTGAGCTGACCGATCGATCCGGCTGACCGCCGGGCTTACCCGGCGGTCACGGCACCGCCGCGACCAGGGCCGCCACACCGTCTGGGTCGAGGGTCCCGTCGACCACCCACACCCGGTACCGGCCGTGCCGGCTGCCGCCGACCGGTAGCACCGCCGGACGGTCGAACGCGAACGCCACACAGACCCCCGGATACATTCCGGTCCGCACGAACCACCTGTCGCCACGCCCAAGACCCGCGAAGACCAGGGTGTACGCCCCACCGCCCGACCCAATGCCGGTCAGCGCGAGCCACGGCGCCGCGCTGCCGTTGACCGTCTCCTCCCCGGCCGCGTCGGCGGTGAACACCTCCGGCTCGCCGTCGGCGACGGCCCGCCAGAAGAACCCGCCGTAGCCGGCCCCACCCGGGCGACCGTTGGTGGCCGGGCTGCCCAGGCGCACCTCCCGGTCGTCCGCAGCGACGAGGACGGACTCCAGGTCGAGCCGCCAGACGTCCGGTGCGAGCACCGACGCGGCGAGCCACCGACGCTCGGTCAGCAGCACCCGACCGGCCCGGTCGCGCCACTGGAGATCATGCGCGTACCGGCCCGGGGACCGCTCGACCTCCCCGGTGTGCACGATGACGCCGTGGTCGTCGCGCCAGGTGTAGCCGACGTCGCGCACGTAGGTGCGCCCGCCCCAGAGGTTGCTGCCGTTGACGTCCTGCACCGCGAGTGAGGCGCCGAGGTGCCACACGTGGTCGGCGGGGAGCGCGTCGGTGACCACCGTTCCGCCGAGGGTGCGTACCGGGTGCAGGTACGGTCGCGGCCCGTGCCGCGCGTCGAGCGCCGGGTCGAGCACGTACGCGGCCACCTCCGTGGCCCCGACCGTCAGCCGCACCGGCTCCCCCGCCCCGGTCACGGCAGCTCCCCGCGCCCGCCGACGACGGCCGGGTCGGCGGGTCTCCGCCGGCCGGCGGTGGGGTGGGCCGGGACCGGCCGGCGGACGGTGACGGCGTGCAGGGCGGCCATGGTGTAACCGGCGAGGATCGGCACCGCGACCGGGGTGACCAGGACGGCGAGCAGCCCGGCCAGCGCGACGACCCCGGTGAGCGCGGCCCAGCGGGTGGGCGCGTCGAGGCAGGCGCGGGCGGCGGACCGGGCGCAGGCCCGCCACCGCCCGCCCCCGTTGCCGCCCACCTCGACGACGACAAGCCCGGCGTACCCGGCCAGGCTGGCCGCGATCAGCGCCGTCACCAGCAGCGCCGCCGTGCCGCCCGGCACCCGGTCGGTGCCCAGCGCGGCCAGGTCGACGGCGAGCAGCCCGGCCACGGTGAGGGCGAGCAGGCTGACCGGCACACCTGGCAGCAGCGAGCGGCCGAACCGACGCACGGTCGTGCCCGCCGACGGCCAACTGCCGGTACGCGTCCAGTCGTGCAGCGCCGCGCTTGCCGTGCCGACCGCCGCGGCGGCGGTGAGCAGGGGTGCCGCCGCGAGGGTCAGCAGGATGCCGAGCAGCGCCAGGTCGGCGGCGTCGCGGACCACGTCGCGCCAGTCCCGTCGCCCGCCGGCGTCGTCGGGTTCAGCCCTTGATGCCACTGGTGTTGATCCCCTCGACGAGCATCCGTTGGAACGCGACGAAGAACAGGAAGACCGGCAGCAGGGACAGCACCGACATGGCGAACATCGGGCCGACCGCGCTCTGACTCGTCGAGTCGATGAACAGCGTCAGCGCCACCGGGACGGTGTAGTCCTCCAGTTGGGACAGGAAGACCAGCTGGCGGAAGAAGTCGTTCCAGGTCCAGATGAACGAGAAGATCGCCGTGGTGACCAGCGCCGGACGGCTCAGCGGCAGGATGACGTGCCGGAAGATGCCGAACGGGCCGGCGCCGTCGATGCGGGCCGCCTCGTCCAACTCCCGGGGTACGCCGCGCATGAACTGCACCATGAGGAAGACGAAGAACGCCTCGGTGGCCAGGAACTGCGGGATGAGCAGCGGCAGGTACGGCCAGTCGCCGCCGACCAGCCCGAGCGTCCGGAAGAGGATGTACTGCGGCACTATCAGCACGTGCTGGGGCAGCAGCAGCGTGCCGATCATGACGGCGAACCACATGCCGCGCAGTCGGAACCGCAGCCGGGCGAAGGCGTACGCGGCCAGCAGGCAGGAGAGCCCGTTGCCGACGACGGTGAGCAGGCTGACCATGACGCTGTTGAGGAAGAACCGACCGAAGCTGACGTCGAAGTTGGACCAGCCGGCGGTGTAGTTGCCCGGGGTGAACCGCTCGGGCAGCAGCCCGACGTTGTTGACGATCTCCTCCTGGGACTTGAACGAGGTGCCCACCATCCAGATCAGCGGGTAGAGCACCACCACGACGATCGCCACCAGGATCAGCAGTCGCAGCACGGGCCGTCCGCCCGGCCGGCGACGCGCGGTCGGCGGCGCTGCGGTCGGCGCGTCGGCCGTCGGGGTCGCCGTCACCATCACCGGTCCTCCCCGTCGGAGTAGTGCACCCAGAACCGTCCGGTGCTGAAGAAGACCGCGGTGATGACCGCGATGGCGAGCAGGAACACCCAGGCCATCGCCGACGCGTAACCCATGTTGAGGTCGGTGAAGCCGGTGATGTAGAGGTTCAGCGTGTACATCAGGGTGGAGTCGACAGGCCCGCCGGTGCCGTTGCTGAGCACGAACGCGGCGGTGAAGCCCTGGAAGCCGTTGATGGTCTCCAGCACCAGGTTGAAGAAGATGACCGGGGAGAGCATCGGCAGGGTGACGTTGCGGAACTGGCGGAACCGGCCGGCCCCGTCGACCGAGGCTGCCTCGTACAACTCGGTGGGCACCTGCTTGAGCCCGGCCAGGAAGATCACCATCGGTGCGCCGAACTGCCAGATGGCCAGCACCATCAGGGTTTCGAGGGCCCAGTCGGGGTCGTTGACCCACGGTTTGCCGGTGACGCCGAAGAGGCTCAGCAGCGAGTTGAACGCGCCGTCGCGGTTGAACATGTTGACCCAGACGATGGCGAGCGCGACGCTGCCGCCGAGCAGGGACGGCAGGTAGAACAGACCGCGGAACAGACCGACGCCGCGCCAGGCGCGGTTGAGCAGCAGCGCCACGCCGAGCGCCGCGGCCAGCTTCAGCGGTACCGCGACAAGCGCGAAGGTCAGTGTCACCCGCACCGCGTGCCAGTACGACGGGTCGGCGGTGAACATCCGCTCGTAGTTGGCCAGCCCCACCCACCGCACCTCGGAGAAGGGGGTGAGGATGTCGTAGTTGGTGAAGCTCAGGTAGAGCGACAGCAGCATGGGGATCGCCGTGACACCCATCAGGCCGATGAGCCACGGCGACAGGAAGACGTACCCCGCCAGACCCTCGCTGTGCCGGAAGCGTCCGGGCCCACGCCTCTCGGCGTGGGCCCGGTCTGCTCCGGGGCCGCGTCGGGTCGGGTCGGGCGCCGTGGTCAACGCCACGAACAGCTCCTCTCCTTGCCTCGCGAGGCGGTCAGGCGATCGCGGACGTGCACGCCTCGACGAACTGGGCGGCGGCCTCGGCGGGGGTGGCCCGGCCGTACTGCGCGTTCTCGGCGGCCTTGACCAGCTCGGACTTCACCTTGCTGTGCCCCTTGATCGGCACCTGCGGCGACTCGCCGAACTTCTGGGTCAGCTCCGCCTCGACGGCGATCGACTGCTTCATGGCCGGGTCGGTGGTGTCGTCACTGACCACCCGGCGCAGGTCCAGGTTGGACGGCAGACCGCGGTCCGTGCCGAGCAGCTTGACCACCTCCAGGTCGTTGTTCAGGAAGTTGATCACGTCGACCGCGACGTCCCTGTGCTTGCTGCCCTTGAACACCGACCAGTACATCGATGCCCGCGCCCACTGCGCGCTCGGGTCACCGGGGTACGCGATCACGCCCAGCTCGTCCTTGGTGTTCTTCTTCAGGTCCGGCATCTGGTTGGCCCAGACCCAGGAGGTCGCCGACTTGCCGGTGACCACCAACTGCTTGGTGACGTCGCTGGAGTTGCCCTCGTGGATGACGTCGGCGGTCGGGGTGGCCTTACGGTCCCGGGCGCCCTTCCACAGGTCGAACCACGCGGTCACGTCCTCGGCGGTGAACCCCAGCTCCTTGCCCTTGTAGAGGTCCTTGCCCTGCTGGCGCAGCCAGACCCAGAACGCCTTGTAGTCGGCGCTCGGGTCCTGCGTGCCGGGCACCTTCGTCGTGGCGGTGACCCGCTCGGCCCAGGCGATGTGCTGCTCCCAGCTCATCCCCGTGGTCGGCTCGGGCAGGTTGTGCTTGGCCAGCAGCGTCTTGTTGTAGACCAGACCCTGGGTGTTCTCCCCGGCGGCCAGGCCGGCGAGCTTCCCGTCGACGACGCCGTACTGCCAAAGGCTCTTGGGGAACTTGGAGGTGTCCAGCTTGCCGGACTCCTGGTACGGGGTCAGGTCGAGCGTGGTGTTGCGGGCCGCGTACTCGGCGAGGTAGTTGTCGTCGATCTGGAACAGGTCGGGCGGGTTGCCACCCGCGGTGAGGGTGGCCAGCTTGTCGAAGTAGCCCTGGTTGGCCTGCCAGGTCTTCTCGAAGGTCACGTTCGGGTGCTTCTTGGTGTAGAGGGCCAGCGCGTCCTCGGTCAGCTTGGCCCGGGCGTCGCCGCCCCACCAGAAGATGGACAGCTTGACCGGCGCGTTCGGGTCGGCGGCCCCGCCGTCGTCTCCGCAGGCGGCGGCGCCGAACATCAGCGGTGCGGCGACCGTCACGGCGAGCAGGCCACGCAGCAGGCGCCGCCGGGGCAGCGGGGTACGGTGGGCGCGCCCGGCGGGCGCGTCAGTGGTGGGGGGCGTTGCGGGGTGCATGTGCGCTCACTCCTCGGCATTAGGAGGCGACGGCGTCACCGGTGGCCGCAGTCGGGATGCCCGGGCCCGCAGGGCAATGCGGGTCCGGGCCATGCGGTGCGGCCAGGGGACGTGCCGGTCGGGCGTACGGGCCCGGGCCGGTCGAGTCGCGGATGACCAGGTCGGTCTGGAGCATTACCTGTGCGGTGGTACGACGGACGCCGAGCGCCGTGCCGGCACCGGGCCCCCGCGCGCCGCGCGGTGACTCGATGTCCTGTTGCAGCAGCATGTCGACGGCCGTCCGGCCGGCAGCCCCGGTGGGTGTGGCCACCGTCGTCAGTTTGGGGCGGGTCAGCCGGCTCAGGGTGATGTCGTCGACCCCGACGACGCTCACCTCCTGCGGCACCCGGACCCCGAGCGCGTCGAGCCCTTCGATCAGGCCGATCGCCATCAGGTCGTTGTAGGCGAGCACCGCCGACACGCCGCTGCGCCGCACCTGCTCGGCGACGGCGGAGCCGCCGACCTCGGTGGGCGCGTTGGGGCCGAGCACGGTCAGCTCCGCGCCACCGGCGCGGGCCGCCGCGCCGGCGGCACGGCGCATCTCCCGGTTGGTCCACGAGCTGCGCGGACCGCCGAGCAGCGCGATGCGCCGGTGCCCGAGGCCGACCAGGTGCTCGATGGCCGACCGGGCGCCCTGCCCGACGTCCATCAGCACGCAGGGCAGGCCGGTCACCTGGCGGTTCACCACGACCAGTGGGACCTCGCGGCTGAGCTGCTCGATCAGGCTGTTGCTCATCCGGGGGCTGCACAGCAGCACCCCGTCCACCTGTTTGGCAAGCGCGTGGACCAGCTCTTCCTCGGCGGTCGGGTCCTCGTTGGTGTCGGCCACGAAGACGTGGTAGTCGCGGTGCCGGGCCTGACTCTCCGCCGCCTTGATCAACGGCGGGAAGAACGGGTTCGCGATGTCCGCGATGATCAGCCCGATGTTGTGCGTCCGCCCGGTGATCAGGGCGCGGGCGGCGCGGTTCGGCCGGTAGCCCAGGTCCTCCGCGCAGGCCAGCACCCGGACCCGGGTCTCCGGGTTGACCAGGTGCGGGGCGGAGAAGGTGCGGGACACGGTGGAGATGTGCACACCTGACGCCCGGGCGACGTCCCGGATGGTGACTGGCACGGCGACCCCTTCGTCCGATGTGGTGGCGGTCACTGGGTGTGGCCCATTAATGCAAACGGTTGCGCCAGTGTCAACGGTCAATGGTTACGGCTTCGTTGCACCCGCACTCCCTTTGGTGACCTGCCACCCCGCAAACACTGACAAATGACGCCGATCCCGTTGCCGTCGTTGACGCGATCGGATCGATCGTGATTACTTCATTGCAAACCTTTGCAGCCCCAGGAGAGGCGACCCCATGTCACCGAGAGCCGCCGGACGGGCCCGTTACGCCGTCGTGGGCACCGGCGCGCGGGCCGAGATGTTCGTCCGGGCGCTGGTGCTCGACCACGCCGACACCACCGAGCTGGTCGCCTTCGCCGACACCAACCAGGCCCGGATGGACGCACACAACCGCTGGCTGGGCGAGCTGGGTCACCGCCCGGTGCCCACGTACCCGGCCGCGGACTTCGCGGCCATGCTGGAGAAGGAACGCGTCGACGTCGTCCTGGTCACCAGCGTGGACGTCACCCACGACGAGTACGTGGTGGCCGCGCTGCGCGCCGGCCGGGACGTCGTCACCGAGAAACCGATGACAGTGGACGCTCCCCGCTGCCGGCGGATCCTGGACGCGGTGACCGAGACCGGAGGCCGGGTCACTGTCGCCTTCAACTACCGCTACAACCCGCTGCACGAACAGGTTCGCCGGCTGCTCGCCGAGGGCGCGGTCGGCGAGATCGGCTCGGTGCACTTCGAGTGGCTGCTCGACGTCCGGCACGGCGCCGACTACTTCCGCCGTTGGCACCGCGACAAGGCCACCTCCGGTGGGCTGATGGTGCACAAGGCCAGCCACCACTTCGACCTGGTCAACTGGTGGCTGGCCGCCACCCCCGTCGAGGTGTACGCGGCCGGCCGGCTCTTCTTCTACGGCGAGGACGGTCGCCGGCACGGCTACGCGCGCGACTACGACCGGGCGCACGGCTCCCCCGCCGCCGCCGACGACCCGTTCGCGCTGCGCCTCGACGCCCACCCCCGGCTGCGCGAGCTGTACCTCGACGCCGAGGCCGAGGACGGCTACCAGCGCGACCGCAACGTCTTCGCCCCCGGTGTGAGCATCGAGGACGACATGGCGGTGCTGGCCCGCTACTCCACCGGCGCCACCATGACCTACCACCTCACCGCGTACGCGCCCTGGGAGGGCTACCGGGTGATGGTCAACGGCAGCCGGGGCCGACTGGAGCTGGACGTGGCCGAGAACGACTTCGTCGACCGGGGCACCGCCGGCGCGGTCAAGGGGGCCGCCCTGCACGGCACCGACGCGCCGGCCGAGGGCGGTGGCGCGACGCTGACCCTGCGCCCGTTCTGGGCCCCACCCCGGCAGATCCCGGTGGAGGGTCGCAGTCGGCACGGGCACGGCGGTGCGGACGCCCGGATGACCGGCGTTCTCCTGGGGGGTCGACCCGACCCGTTGGGCCGCGCCGCGACCGCCGACGACGGCGCGTTGGCCCTGCTCACCGGCCTGGCCGCCAACCGGTCCTTCGAGACCGGCAAACCCGTCCGCGTCGCCGACCTGCTCACCCCCCGCTGACACAGGAGACGAGGAGCCGCACCCCGTGCCCACGTTCGACCACACCGACCTGCTCCTGCCGCCCGAACCGGGCCAGCGCGCGCTGGCCCGGGAGCTGTACGCCCTGGCGGCGGAGCAACCGATCATCTCGCCACACGGGCACGTCGACCCGGCCCTGCTCGCCGAGGACCGCCCCTTCCCGGACCCGGCGCAGCTGCTCATCGTGCCCGACCACTACCTGACCCGGATGCTGCTCAGCCAGGGCGTACCCCCGGCGGACCTGGGGGTGCCCACCCGCGACGGCAGCCCGGTGGAGACCGACGGGCGGGTGGTCTGGCGACGCTTCGCCGCGCACTGGCACCTGTTCCGGGGCACCCCGTCGCGACTCTGGCTGGAGCAGACCTTCCGCACCGTGTTCGGGGTGCACACCCCGTTCGGCCCGAGCACCGCCGACGCCGTGTACGACGAGATCGCCGCCCGGCTCGCCGAGCCGGAGTTCCGGCCCCGGGCGCTGTTCGAGCGGTTCGGCATCGAGGTCCTGGCCACCACCGAGTCGCCGCTTGACGACCTCGGGCAGCACGCCAAGCTCGCCGCCGACGGCTGGGGCGGGCCGGGCGGCCGGGTGGTCACCACGTTCCGCCCGGACGACGTGGTGGACATGGAGTACGAGGGTTGGTCGTCGAACCTGGACCGGCTCGGCGACCGGGCCGGCGAGGACACCACCACGTACGCCGGCTACCTGGCCGCGCTGCGGGCCCGCCGCGCCGCGTTCGTCGCCGCCGGCGCGACCTCCTCCGACCACGGCCACCCCACCGCCCGCACCCTCCACCTGACCCCGGCCGAGGCCGAGCGGCTCTACGACCGGGGCCGACGCGGCGAGGCCGACGCCGCCGACGCGGAGGCGTTCCGGGCGCACATGCTCGTGGAGTTCGCCCGGATGTCGCTCGACGACGGCCTGGTCATGCAGCTGCACCCCGGCGCGGTGCGCAACCACAACCGCTGGTTGCACGCCCGACACGGCCGCGACGTGGGCGGCGACATCCCGCAGGCCACCGAGTACGTGCACGCTCTCGCCCCGCTGTTGGAGCGCTACGGCAACGACCCGCGACTGACCGTGGTGCTCTACACCCTCGACGAGGACACCTTCACCCGGGAGCTGGCGCCCCTCGCGGGTGGGTACGCCGCGCTGCTCCTCGGCGCGCCCTGGTGGTTCCTGGACTCCCCTGAGGTGCTGCGCCGGTTCCGGGAGGCGGTCACCGAGAGCGCCGGCTTCTACAACACCGCCGGGTTCGTCGACGACACCCGGGCGTTCTGCTCCATCCCGGTCCGCCACGACGTGGCCCGCCGGGTGGACGCCGGCTTCCTGGCCCGGCTCGTCGCCGAACACCGGCTGCCGCTGGACGAGGCCGCCGAGACGATCGTCGACCTGGCGTACCGGCTGCCCAAACGGGTCTTCCACTTCGGGAAAGGCGAGTAACGGTGACGGTGACCATCACCTCCGTCGAGGTGCACGACGTGCGGTTCCCGACCGCAGCCCGGGGCGACGGCTCCGACGCGATCAACCGGGGTGACTACTCGGCGACCTACGTGGAGCTGGGCACCGACGCCGGTCCGGTCGGCGCCGGGTTCACCTTCACCAACGGCCGGGGCAACGAGATCACCTGCGCGGCGGTCCGTGCCCTGGCCCACCACGTGCGGGGACGGACCATCGAGGAGATCGCTGCCGAGCCTGTCGCGTTCTGGCGCTCGCTCAGCGCGGACGTGCAGTTGCGCTGGCTGGGCCCGGAGAAGGGCGTCATCCACATGGCGACCGGCGCGCTCGTCAACGCGGTGTGGGACCTGCGGGCCACCCTGGCCGGCAAGCCGATGTGGCGATTCCTCGCCGAACTGCCCACCGAGGAGCTGGTGGCAAGCGTCGACTTCCGGCACATCCGCGACGCCCTCACCCCGGACGAGGCGGCGGCCATCCTGGACAAGGGGCGTGACGGGCTGGCCGACCGGTTGACCACCCTCGAACGGGACGGCTTCGCTTCGTACACCACCTCGGTCGGGTGGCTCGGCTACCCCGACGACAAGGTGCGGGCGTTGACCCGGCAGGCGTACGCCGACGGCTGGCGGGCGATGAAGATGAAGGTCGGCGGCCCGCTCGCCGACGACCTGCGGCGGGCCCGGATCATCCGGGAGGAGATCGGCCCGGACGCGCTGCTGATGATGGACGCCAACCAGGTCTGGGACGTCGACGAGGCGATCACCGCGATGACGGCGCTGGCCGAGGTGGACCCGTACTGGATCGAGGAGCCCACCCACGCCGACGACATCCTCGGGCACGCCCGGATCGCCCGCGCGGTGACCCAGCTCACCGGCGGCCGGTGCCGGGTCGCCACCGGTGAGGTGGCCGCCAACCGGGTCATCTTCAAGCAGCTGTTGCAGGCCGAGGCGATCGGCGTGATGCAGGTCGACGCGTGCCGGGTCGGCGGTGTCGACGAGGTCCTGGCCGAGCTGCTGCTGGCGGCGAAGTTCGGCGTGCCGGTCTGCCCGCACGCCGGCGGCGTGGGCCTCTGCGAGTACGTCCAGCACCTGGCGATCTTCGACTACCTGCGGGTGGGCACGAGCCTGGACGGTCGGATGATCGAGTACGTCGACCACCTGCACGAACACTTCGTCGACCCGGTGCGTACCCGCGACGGCCGCTACCTGCTGCCCGAGCGCCCCGGCTACAGCGCGACCATGAAGCCGGCGTCGATCGCCGAGTTCCGCTTCCCGGACGGTCCGGCATGGCGGTGACCGTCGGCGCCTCCCGGCTCGGCCTGGGCATACTGCGCCGGCTACCCGCCGAGGCCCGACCGCTGATCCGGCCGGGCACCGTGCCGACCGGCGTCGTACACCTGGGGTTGGGGGCCTTCCACCGGGCGCACCAGGCCGTCTTCACCGAGGCGGCGGTCGGCGCGGCCGGCGGCGACTGGGGCATCGTGGCCGTCGCGCCGCGCAGCACCGCCCTGGTCGAGGCGCTCGCCGCGCAGGACAACCTGTTCAGCGTCAGCACCCTCTCCGCCGCCGGCAGCACCACCCGGGTGGTGGGCGCCCTCAGCGGCGTACGGCACGCCCCCAGTGACCCGGACGCCGTGGTGGCGCTGCTCGCCGACCCGGCGGTGCGGGTGGTGACCCTGACCGTCACCGAGAAGGCGTACCAGCTCGACCCGGTGACCGGTCAGCTCTGCCCGGACGCGGCCCTCGCCGCGGACCTGGCCGGTGGGGGCCCGCCGAGCACCGTGCCGGGGCTGCTGCTGCGCGGGCTGGCCGCCCGGGCCGCCGCGGACGCCGGGCCGGTGGCCCTGGTGAGCTGCGACAACCTGCCGGCCAACGGCCGGCGACTGCGCGGCATGCTCGACCAGGCGGTCGACCGGGCCGGTGGCGTGCCGGCCGGGCTCGTCGACTGGGTGACCGGCAACGTCACCTGCCCGGGCACCATGGTGGACCGGATCGTTCCGGCGAGCACGCCGGAGACGATCGAGGCGGCCCGCCGGGCGCTCGGCGTGACCGACCTGGCCGCGGTGGCCGCCGAGCCGTACGCGCAGTGGGTGATCGAGGACGACTTCCCCGGTGGACGGCCGGGCTGGGAGCATGCCGGGGCGGTGCTCACCGACGACGCCGGCCCGTGGGAGCGGCTGAAGCTGCGCACCCTCAACGGCGTGCACTCGGCCGTCGCCTACCTCGGAGCCCTGGCGGGTCGGGAGACGATCGCCGACGCGCTGGAGATCCCCCACCTGCGCGACGTGCTGCGCCGGCTGATCGCCGAGGACGTGGCGGCGAGCTTCACCCCGCCGAACGGGGTCCAGGTGGTCGACTACGGCGAGCAGGCCCTCGCCCGGTTCGGTAACCCGGCGATGCGCCACCGCACCCTCCAGGTGGCGATCGACGGCTCGCAGAAGCTGCCGCAGCGCGTCCTGCACACCATCGCCGACCTGCGCGCGGCCGGGCGGTCCGCGCGCTGGGGCGCGCTTGTCGTGGCGTCCTGGTTGCGCTTCGCGCTGGGGTACGCCGACGACGGCCGCCCGTTGCCGTTCCAGGACCCACTGGCCGGGCCGATCCGGGCCGCGCTCGACAACGGGGCGCAGAGCCCGGCGGGTGCGGTCGACGCGGTCTTCGCGCTGCGGGAGGTCATCCCGGTGGAGGTGGCCGAGGACGACGAGGTCCGCGCCGACGTGATCGCCTGGCTGACCGCGTTGGAACGACACGGCGTCGAGGCCACCCTGGCCGGTGCCCGGTGACCGGGTCGACACGGGCCGGTCGGCGGTGAGTGGGGCCACCCCGCCGCCCCGGGTGGCGGTGATCGGGGCGAACGGGCACGGCCGGTGGCACCGGCGGGTGATCGCGCCCCTGCACGCCACCGGTCAGTTGCGCCTGGTCGCCCTTGTCGACGTACGGCCGGTGGAGGACGACCAGGCCGCCCCGGTGCCACCCGGGGTGGCGGTCTTCACCGACCACCGGGCGATGCTCTCCGCCACCCGGCCGGACGTGGTGGTGATCTGCACGCCGCCGCACACCCACCTGGCGATCGCCCGCGACGCCCTGGCCACCGGCGCCGACCTGCTCCTGGAGAAGCCACCGGTGTTGTCGCTTGCCGAGCACGAGGAGCTGACCTGGGCTCTCACCGCCGCCGGCCGGGTGGCCCAGGTCGGTTTCCAGGCGCTCGGCTCGGCGGCCCTCACCGCGCTCACCGACGCGCTTGCCGCCGGCCGGCTGGGCACGGTCACCGGCATCTCCACGATCGCCGCCTGGCAGCGGCCGGACGCCTACTACGCCCGCTCCCCCTGGGCCGGTCGACGGAGTCTGGACGGCCGGCCGGTGCTCGACGGCGCACTCGTCAACCCGCTCGCGCACGCCGTGATGCAGTGCCTGGCGATCGCCGAGGCCCTCGCCGGGGCGACGCCCTGGCCGGTCGCGATCGAGGTGGAACGCTACCGGGTCCGGCCGATCGAGGTGGAGGACACCGCCGTGCTGCGGGTCCGGTTCCGCGCCGGCCCGCCGGTGCTGGTGGCGGTGACCCTTGCCGCCGAGGAGTTCGTGGCGGGCGAGGTGGTGGTGACCGGCACGGCGGGGCAGGCGGTCCTGGAGTACCCGACCGACAGGTTGCGCCTGCCCGGGGACGTGGTGACCCGGCGGGTGCCGGGGCGGCTGGGGCTGCTGGAGAACCTGCTCGCCCACCGGGTCGACCCGGTGGGTGTGCCGCTGATCGCGCCGCTGGCCCGTACCGCCCCGTTCACCGCGCTGCTTGACGCGCTGCGACCCGCGCCGGAGCCCCGGCTGCTCGACGGCGATCTGGTGACCACCGTCGGCCAGGGTGGCGAGCGGGTCCGCCACCTACGGGGCGTCGTCGACGTGCTGCGCCGGGCGGCCGACCGGGCGGCGCTGCCGAGCGAGCTGGCGGTGCCGTGGGCGTCCGCCGCGTACCGCGCCGAGCTGGCGGGATGACAGACCAACCGACCCACCACCACAGCGAACGGAGAGAGCCGATGCGCAGAATCCTCGGCGGCGTCACAGTGGTCGCCCTCCTCCTCGGCGCCGCCCCGGCAGCCGCCGCACACCCGGGTGTCCCGTCCGCCGAACGGCTCTCCTGGTTGGCCCGTCACCTCGGCCGGCAGGCCCTGCCCGAGCGGGACGGCTGGGCGGCCGACGGCCCCGGCACCACCGGCGGCTCGGCGGCCACGCCCGAGCGGACCCGGGTGGTGCACGACCGGGCGGAGTTGGTCGCGGCGCTCGGCGGAGACAACGCCGGCAACGCCGCCGACGCCACGCCGAAGCTCATCTACGTCGACGGTGTCATCGACGGCTTCGACGGCCCGGACGGCACCGCGTTGAGCTGCGCCGACCTGGCCGACCCGGGGTACCGGTTGGACGCGTACCTGGCCGCGTACGACCCGGCGGTGTGGGGACGGGTGCCACCGAGCGGGCCGCTGGAGGAGGCTCGGGTGCGCTCGGTGGCCAACCAGACCCGGCAAACCCAGATCAACGTCGGCCCGAACACCACCATCGTCGGGCTGCGCGGTGCCCGGCTGACCGGCCTCACCCTCATGATCGATCGGGCGCCGAACGTCATCGTCCGCAATCTGACCCTCGTCGACGCGAGGGACTGCTTCCCCGCCTGGTCGCCGACCGACGGCGAGGCCGGCAACTGGAACAGCCAGTACGACCAGATCTCGGTCCGCCGCAGCGAGAACGTCTGGGTCGACCACAACACCTTCACCGACGGCGACAACCCGGACAGCGCCCAGCCGGTCTACTTCGGTCGGCCGTACCAGGTGCATGACGGGTCGCTTGACGTCACACACACCGCCAGCCTGGTCACCGCCTCCTGGAACCGCTTCACCGGTCGGGACAAGCTGCTGCTGATCGGCTCGTCCAACACCGTCGGTCCGGACGTGGGGCGGCTGAGGGTCACCCTGCACCACAACCTGTTCGACGGTGTCCTGCAACGGTTGCCGAGGGTGCGTTTCGGGCAGGTCGACGTCTACAACAACCACTACCGGCTCGGTGGGGACGACTTCCAGTACGCGCTCGGTGTGGGTGTCCAGTCGGCGATCTACGCGCAGGACAACTTCTTCACCCTGGACGCGGCGGTCGACCCGGCGGACCTGCTCTACGACTGGGGCGGCACCGCGTTGACCGAGCGCGGCTCCTGGGCGCGCCGGGGCGGCGGCGCGGCCCGACCTGTCGACCTGCTGGCGGCGTACAACGCGACGCACGACCCCGACCTGGCCGCCGACGCGGGCTGGACTCCCACCCTGCGCCGCGACCCGGTGCTGCCGGCACCGCTGGTGCCCATCCTGGTGGACCCGCTCGTCGGCGCCGACCGGCTGCCGCTCTGACGGCTCGGTCCGGCAGAACTCGCGGTCGGGTCGGCGACGTACAGGCTCATCGATGTGGAGAAGATCGGCTATAAGTGACGCATGGACTTCCCGCCACACCTGGGCAGCATGCCGATGCACGCGATCACCGAGATCCACGGCGAACCGGGCCTGCTGGAACGCTTCCGGCTGGAGGTCCAGCAGTTCGACGAGACCGCCCGAGCGCGGTTGACCGCCGCGCTCGACCTCGCCGCCGACCTGCACCGCGACGACCGGCGCGTCCGCGAGCCGTACCTGAACCACCTGTTGCGGGTGGCGATCCGGTTGATGCACCACTACCAGGTGCGGGACGTGGACGTGATCGTCGCCGGTCTGCTGCACGACGCGGTCGAGGATCACCCGGCCGAGCTGGCCGGTGACGCCGACGGCGATGCCACCGAAGCGGCGCTCGCCGTGCTGGCCGCCCGGTTCGGGCCGCGCGTCGCCACCCTGGTCGCGGCGGTCACCAATCCGCTGTACGACCCCGAGCGGGACCGCAACGAGCAGTACCGGCAGCACCTGGCGGTCAGCCTGGACCGGGAGCCCTGGGCTCGGGTGATCAAGGTGTCGGACTTCACCGACAACGGTGTGGGCGTGATCCACACGGTCGGGCCGAAGGTGGTCTCGTCGGCCCGGAAGTACCGGCCGCTGGTGCCGCTCTTCCGGGACCTGATCGGCCGCCCGGACACCCCGTTGTCACCGGCCGTGAAGCGGCACATCTTCGGCCAGCTCGACCTCGCCGAGGAGCGGTTCAGCGCCATCCTGGACCAGCCCGCCCCCACCTGACGCTCGCCGCCCCACACCCACACCCGCGCCCGATCACTGGTACGGGACGGTCGCGCCGGCCTTGCCGGCCTGCACCAGGCGCTCCAACCAGGGCGTCGGGGCCACCCCCAACTCTCGACCCAGGTCGGCGCGGAACAGCTCGAACCGTCGTACCGCCTCGTTGATGTTGCGCTCCGCCAGGTGCACGGCGATCAACGTGCGGGTGGCGCTCTCCCGCAGCGGCTCCAACTGCACAGCCGTCAACGCCACCTGCACCGCCTCGCCGAACCGGCGCTGCGTGGTGAGCCACTCGGCGAGCGTCTCCAGCGCGTACAGCCGGGTCTGGCGCAGCCGTTCCCGCTCGGCAAGCACCCAGTCGTCGTACCAACCGGGCAGCAGCTCGCCGGTCGCCAACACCGGCACGCCGGGGCCGACGGCGATCGACGCGCCACCGGACAGCAGCGCGGTGGCCGCCACGCCCAGGGTGGCCACGTCGCTTGTCACCCCGGCGGCCAGGGCCAGCCGGTCGTCCTCCTCCACCAGGGGTTCGGGGGTGACCCGGTGCAGTCGCCAGAGCATCGTGCGCAGGTTGGCCCGGGCCCGCTCCTCGTGGGAGCCGGGCCAGAGCGTGCCGGCGGCCTCGGACCGACCACACCGCTGGCGTACGCCGAGGAAGGCCAGCAGCCGGCGGGCACCCTGCGGCACGGCCACCGCCCGCCCGTCGCGTTCCAGCCCGAATCCGCCGAGCAGGCGCAACTCGTACCGGGCGGGCTGCCCCGCGTCGGTCTCGGTTGCCCGGGTGCGACGGTCCTGCGTTACCTCGTGCACAGCCATGATTGCGCCTCTCGCACCCGATCGCCCCGTGGCAGTTCCACGCTCGGGTGTGGACGGTCGCCGCGCCAGCGCAGTGTCGTTTCACCGACCCGGCGAACGGTGGAGATCATCCGTTCGCCGGATTCGGGTCCGGCCGTTCAGCGCAGCTTGCTCAGCGTCTGGGCGTACCCGGTCCACTCGGCGGCGTCGCCGACATCGGCGCGTACCCCGGCCTCCTTCATGATGCCGAGCACCTGCTCAGGCTTCGCGTCGGCCAGCTTGCCGAGGGTGCTGATCCCGGCGCGGGTCAGCGCCGCGCGAGCCTTGGTCGGCACCCCGGCGAGCATGGCGATGTCGGCGTCGGCGATGTTCTCCAGCTCGGCCTCGATGCCGAGCGCCGCCGAGACCGCCGACGGGGCGCCGACGGTGGTCCGGACGATCGCTGCCTCACGCTCGCTCACCTCGCCGAACATCGCGTCCAGGCTCGGGTAGCTGGTGTCGGCCGGCAGCACCTTGAGCACGTCGCGGACCGTCCGGCCGTCGGCCAACTCGTCCTCGCCGAAGAACCGGATGAACTCCACGAGCTTCACCTCGCGGGGGAAACGCTCCCGGACGTCGCCGTGCTCGGCCGCGTGGCGAGCGAGCTGGGCGGCGCCGCGGACCTTCGGGCCGACGACCACGTCCACGCCGAGGGTCTCCACGGCGGGCAGCACGATGGTGCCGGCCTTGGTCTGCCAGATGCTGACCTTCTTGTCCATGAACATCGTGGTGCCCATGTACTTACCGAAGTCGAGCGCGCCGATGTAGTTGGGGATCTGCTCGAAGGTGTACGGGCCGGGCACGATCTTGTTCTCGTGCACCGTGGAGTGCAGCCGGTTGATCTCCGCGCGGATCTCGTCGAGCAGCCGGCGCAGGCTGACCCGCATCGCCGCCATGCAGGAGAACGCCTTGGCCAGGTCGGTGCCGAGGTGGTCCAGGTCGTGCTCGATCCGGTGGAACCGCTCGTTGAAACCCTGCTCGCCGGGGGTCTGCCCGGCCTGGACCACATCCTCGCCGTCGACCCAGTCGGTGTGCGCGAAGGTACGCGCGAACGGTGGCGGCGCGCAGCCCGGCTCCACCGCGGGGAACGACTCGGCGTAGCTGAACACCCGCTTCGCGGTGCCCACGTTCTCGTAGATCCAGGACGAGACCAGCACGCTGGCGTCCGAGGCCGGAATGCCGTGCTTGGTGAACGCCTCGTACAGCTCGGTGACGGTCACCCCGTCGTAGTTGATCTCGCTCGCCATGGTGGTGTCCCTCTCAGAGCTGGTCGTACACGCCGCGGTGCCGGCGCTGCTGGAAGGTGCGGAAGGTGCGCGCCACCGCCGGGCGCAGCGGCTCGGCCGTGCCGTCGTCGTCGAGGTCGACGTGGTCGCGCCGGATGCCGAACGTGTTGATCTCCACCCCGAGCGGGCAGACCCTCGTCAGGGCGTTCATCAGCCGCTCGTACTGCGCCAGGGTCAAGGTCACCCCGTCCGGCAGCTCCACCCGGAACTCGTACGGGTCGGTCCGGCCGGTGCGCACGTAGGAGAGCGCCACCACGGCGACCAGCCCGGCGTGGGTGGGCCGCAGCGTGGTCCGCGCGCCGACCGCCTTGATCTCCGCGGTGCCGCCGCCGAGCCCGACGGTGTACCAGCGGAACCCGGTGGCCCGCCGCTCGGCCAGGTTCAGCCCGGCCTGCGGCAGGCCGATCACGCTGCACACCAGCAGTACCCGGTTGCCCGTCTCGACGAGTGGCAGCGCGGCGGCGAGGTGCTGGTCGCGCAGGAGCCCGACCAGGCGGGCCAGCCGGTCACCGGCGGCCGGCTGGCCGGCGATCAACGCGGAGGCCAACGCCGCCGGCAGTTCGATCGTCTCCACCAGCTCGTCGGGGAGCCGGTTCAGCGCGGCCACCACCGGCGCCGGGTCCCGTACCGCCGGCAGGCCGGCGGCGGCCAGGACCTGGTCGACCGGCTGCCCCGCCGGCCGGGTCGGCACGGCCGCCCACCGGGTGCGCGCCACCGCGTCGGTCAACGGGTTCCACGCGGTCTCACCGGCGCTGGTCCAGGCCGCCCTGGCGGCGGCCAGCCCCGCCAGCAGCAACGCGTTGCCACCCGGGTCGCCGGGCGCGTGGAACTGCGCCTCGACCGCCATGTCCGCACCGACCGCCGCGCTCAGCGGGGCGGTCACCGCCAACCCTCGGGTGGGCAGGTGCGACAGGTACATCCGGGTGGTGCTGATCCGGTGGGTGGTCGGCAGTCCGCACACCCGCCACAGCCACGCCACCTCGCCGTCGGCCGAGACGGTGGGTACACCGGCGGCGCGGGCGGCGGCGATGAGTGCCTCGGCGGTCCGGTCGGCGGTGATCGCGCGTCCGGTGTCGAGCACCCGGTTGCGCAGGTCGGTGGCTTGCGCGGGGGTCGGCCAGCTCACGTCCACGCCGAGACCCAACTCGTAGCGGCTGCCACCGGCGTCGTCCTGGGCCCGGGTCACCTGCCACACGATCGTCGAGCCGAGCGCCCGGCAGACCCGCCCGGCGCGGTCCAGGGCGGCGGCCAGCGGCGGCGCCACGCCGTGGGCGCTGTCGAAGGTGTACGACTGGCGCAGGCTGGCCCGCAGCGCGGTGACCTGGGCCAACCGGCTGGCCGGCAACGCCCGACCGGCGTGCACGGTGTTGTTCGGTGGGGTGTTGGCGGGCAGCACGAGGCGGTCGCGGCGCAGCTGGGCGAGGAAGTTCGTGCGGTGCTGCGGATCGCCGACGGCGACAAGTCGGATCGCCACGGCGAACCGGTCGTCGTCCTCGCGCACGGTGAACCGGGCGCCGCCGGGCAGGTCGGCGAAGAGACCGGTGTTCGGGTCGGTGTCCGCACCGGGGCCGTTGAGCAGGTGGCGTACCGCACCCGGGGTGGGCAGCAGGAACCGTCGGTAGAGCCCGAGCCGGTGGGCGTACGCGGCGTCCGGCTCACGGGCCGGCGGGGGCAGCCGCCGCGCGTACACCTCGCCCCTTGTCGGTTCGTGCACCAGCTCGTCGACGAAGCGGGCCACCCCGACGTCCGCGCCGATCCGGTCCAGCGCGTCGCGCCGGGCGTGCGCGAGGGTCCGGTACGCGTGCACCTCCCGGGCCGCGCGGCGCAGCCGGTGCTTCTCGTACGACACCAGGTAGAGCAGCCGGCCGAGGTTGCCCTCCAGCACGGCCAGCTCGACCAGGCCGGTGAGCGCCGAGCCGGTGACGGCCGTGGCAGTGCCGCCGTCGACGGAGCGCTCGGCCGTCACGGCGACCGGGAACGACGCGACAAGCGGCTCGTCGGCGGTGTCCGGCACGTACGCGGGAACCGACGCGCCGGCCGCCGACCAGGGCGCGAAGACGACTGGTGGCAGCACCCGCTCGCCGGTCCCGCCGGGGTCGACGGTGACCGTCACGCGGACGGTCTCCTCGGCGAGGTCCCGGCGCAGCACCACGGTGAGCAGCGGGTGGCGGCTGGTCCAGTCCACCGCTGCCGCACCGCTGGCGGCGACGGGCACCACCACCCGCCGGACGGTACCCGGGTACGGGCCCTCCAACTGGTCGACGAGGTTCCGTTCGACGGACGGGTCGGCACCGTCCACCGGCACGCGGATGTCGGTCATCGCGCCCCCGCTCAGACGATCCGGAACGGCCGGGGGTCGTCCCGGTCCACGTAGACGGGCACCTGGTTCGCGGCGAGCACCGCGTTGTCGCCGACCGGCAGCCGCTGCACCCCGTCGCCGGTGGGCGCGCTGCCGGTCACCACCACCGCCGAGTCGGCCGGGAAGCGGACCAGCCGCAGGTCGCGGACGTCCGCGACGCCGGGCTCGTTCATCAACGTCCAGATCACCTCGGCGGCGCGGACCGGCTCACCGAAGGGCAGTTCGTCGACGTAGCGGCGCAGCCGGGCGTGCAGCCGGGCCCGCAGCTCGCTTGCGGCGGTGGAGGCGTTCACCGTCTCCTTCGAGCCGGTGGGCAGCGGCAGGCCCCGGATCACCAGATCGGCCTCGACGCCGATGCCCACCTCGTCGGCGCGGTCCACGGAGGCGAAGATGCCCACCGGGCGCAGGTCTTCGATGACCGACTCGACGGCGGCGTGCAACCCGTCCGGGCCGTCCCAGATCGCCGCGGCGGTCGGCGCCACCAGAACGGTGACGTAGTACGGGTTGCCCAGGTCCCGTTCGGTGCTGAAGACCCGCTCGATGAAGGTGAAGTTGCCGAAGATGGACTGGTTCAGGTCCAGCCCGCCGCGACCGTCGAAGACCTGCACCTGTCGTACGCCGGGCACTGTCGTCACGGCCAGGCCGATCGCCTCGGCCGTCCAGATCGAGCGGGGCGCGGCCAGCAGCAGTTGCCGGTAGCGGGCGTCGGAGACCTGCTGTTCGCCCCCGGTCAGCGCGACGGTGTGGGTGATCTCCACCAGCTCCTTCCCGGCGGCCTGCTCGGCGTCGTCAAGGTCGGCCAGCAGGGTGTCGGCGCGGTTCCACCTGTCGATCTTCTGACTGGCCTGGGCGGGGTCGAGGTTGTGCGCGGGGCCGGGGTAGAAGGCGGCGACGGCCGGCACCCGTTCGCCGACGGCGGCGGAGAGCACCACCGTCTCGTCCAGGGCCACGTGGTGCCCGCCCGGTGTGGAGAGCCGGGCGCCCCGGGGAAGCGTGAGCTGGGTGCGGCCGGTGGGCAGCGCCGCCTTCAGTTTCAGCTTCACCGTGCCCCGGGCCTGCAGGTAGGGCCGGGGGATGCCGAGTTCCTCGCCGAGGCGGGTCAGCGCGTCGGCGGTCGCCGACACGACGTACGAGTTGTCGTAGACCGCCCCGAGCGCCGCCCACAGCCGGGCGTCCTCGAGTGCGGCCAGTTCGAGGACCTTGCGCAGCACGGCACCGCTGGTCAGGTCGATGTCGTCGCCGAAGAGCAACCGGGCGGTGGCCAGCTTCTCGGCGAGCAGTCGGGCGAAGGACTTCGGCACGAAGCCGGTCTCGACGATGCCGAAGCCGGTCGAGCCGGTGGCGCGCAGCGCGGCGGCGTCGACGGCCAGGACGTCGGCCAGCTCGGCCGGGACTGTCGGATCAGACATGTGGCAGCTCCCCGAGATGCACCGAGAGCCGGTCGTCGGTGATGGTTTCGAACTGGACCTGCACCTGGAGGGTGCGGGAGGACCGCAGCGCCGCTGCCGCTGCGTCGTCGGCACGGCCCGCGCCGAGGCGGCCGTCGTCGAGGTTGACGTCGACGATCTTGCGGACGCGCGGGTCGCGGTCGAGCAGGGTGATGATGCCGATGCGGACCTGTTCGCGGATCAGGTTCGGCTCGATCTGCTCGGCGAGGGCGTTGAGGCCGTCGAAGCCGAAGGTGGCGTCGAAGACGTTCGACCCGCGCAGGGTGGTCAGCGCCACCGCGAGACTCTGGGCGACGTTCTCGGTCCCCGCGACGAGGGCGAGCACCCGGCCGTTCGGACCATCGTCGAAGACGACGTCGCGGGCCAGGTCCACGCCCGGCATCGTGGGTTCGAAGGCGAGGCCCCAGCCGAGGTAACGGCGCTGGGCGGCCTGCCGTTCCCGTTCGGTCCGGTCCATGTCAGACCGCCTTCAGCTTGGTCTGCTTGGCGTTCGCCGCCAGGCCGGAGGTGCTGCCGTTGGTGGCGCCCGTGAGGGTGCTCAGCGCGACTCCGGCCCCGCTGACGACGAGCTTCTGGGCAGCGCCGGTCGCCGACATCACCTTCTTGCACTGCATGGTGGAGTTGCTGTCGGTGATCGTGCACCCGGACACCGACTTGCCGGTGATGCCGTCGAGGCGGGTCACCTCGTCGCCGGCCACGATCAGCTTCGACTGCCCGGCCGGGGTGACGGTCCCCTGGCTGGGGCAGTGCACGTCGCTCGACGTGGTGAGCACGAAGGCCATGTCGTTCCCCTCAGTGGACGTTCATCGCGTTGTCGACCTGGACGTCGACGTCGGCGGCGGCGATGTTGACGGTGCCGCCGCTGATGTTCACCGCGCCGTTGCCCGCGTCCAGGTCGATCTGGGTGGCGGTGATGGTGATCGAACCGTCCTGCTTCATCACGATCGACGACCCACCGGCGGCGTGCTCGATGGTGATGCTGTCCGCCTCCTGCGCGCGGGCCGGGCGCTGACCGCGACCCTTCAGTTGGGCCCGACCCACCCGCACGGTCAACTCCCCCAGCTCGATGACCCGGTTGCCGTCGCCGTCGGTGAGGTCGTGCGCCACCTTGCCGTCGTGGTCGGCGGGCACCACCGTGTCGCCGATCGACGAGCGGCTGCTGGTGGCCACCCCCACCGGCAGCGACAGCCACCAGTCCCCCGGCTGGGACACCGGGGCGTGCCCGGTCGGCCAGAGCGCGCCCACCTCCACCGGGTCGTCAGGTGCGCCGTTGCGATAGGCCAGCGCCACCCGGGTTCCCGGGTAGCGGGGCAGGATGAGCCCGCAACCGCCCCAGGCGAACGGGGTCAGGTAGGTCACCCCGGGCAACGGCACGGGCTGCTCCCGGCGTACCGGCAGGCGGCGGCCACCGTTGGGACGGCCGTCCGGGCGGGCCAACCCCTCCCACACCGTCTCGGTCTGCGCCGGTGGTTCGACAGCGCCGCCGGCGTTCGTGGCCGCCGCGCGTACCTCGCCGACCTCCAGGCCCCGCGTCTCACCCCGGGCGGCGCGGGCGGCCCGACGCACCGCCTCCGCGGCGGCCACCCCGGGCGACGACGCCGGGCCGGCCGGCTCGGCGGCGCCCACACCGGAGGCATCGCTCCAGCTGTCCCACGCCTGGGCGCCCGAGGCGACCTCGACGCCCTGCACCACGGTGACGAAACCGGCGGTACGCGACAGGGTGTGCCGGGCGGCGCTGAGGTAGAGCAGCTTGGCGCCCGCGCCCAACTCCCCGGTCGACGGAGCGAACGGCGCCGCGAACGAGCCGAGCAGCGCCGCGCCGACGCTGCCGAGCGTGGTGGCCTCGTCCACCGCCGGCGGGTCGAAGAGCACCACATCGCCGGGTTTCAGGTCGGGGCGTCCCTTGAGGGTCAACGTCCACGCCCGACGGCGCGGCGCGGCGGCGCCACCGGCTTCGGTGGCCGCGTACGGGTCGGTGTCCTGGCTGCCGTTCTCGGTGCAGGCCAGCAGGCCGGTGGCGAGGGTGAGCGGCTTCGGCTCCCCCTCCGGGTACGGGATGGGCCGCTTGCCGACGTGCACGGTGCCGTCGCGGATCAGCAGCATTCCCCGCCCGTACGCGTTGAGCGACTGCTGCACCGCGCCGCCGATGCGCTCCACCGCGGCGCGGTAGAGCAGGCCGGCGCCGAAGGCCACCCGCTCGTCGCCGGCCGCCTCGGTGGCGCCCCTGGTCATCGTGCCGTCCGGGTTGGCGCCCCAGGTGGTGATGTCCACCCTGGTCCGTTCGGCGACGGCCCGGATCGCGGCGCTGAAGGTGGCCGCCTCGAACCGTTCGGCGACCCGTTGACCGAGGCGGGCGTACGCCTGCTCGACGAGGGTCAGCTCGGTGTCGTAGGTGCGCTCACCGGTGAGCCGGCGCACCTTCGTCACCCGCAGCACGGCGACGAGTGCCTGGGTCAGCTCGGCCGGGGTGGGTCCGGCGTTGACGCCGACCAGGTTGGTGAAGAACGCGCCGACGGAGGTGTTCGCGTCGCGCCAGTACAGGTGCAGTTTCGCCACCAGCGGCGGTTGCCCCTCGGCGGTACGCAGCGCGGCGAAGTGCTCGTCGATCAGCCCCTGCACCGTGATGGTGTACGCGCCGGGGCCGAGCCCGTCGGGCAGCGCGGCGTCGATTGCCGCGTAGTAGTCGGCGCTGGACAGGGTGAGTGCGGTGTCGGGGCTGAGCCCGGTCGGTGTCTCCCGGTGGAAGGTCAGGGTCCAACCGGCGTCGTTGCCGACCGCGCCCTGGCGGACCTGGCCGGTCTGGAACGGTGTGAGCGTCATCGGAGCACCCTCCGCAGCTTCTTGTCGAGCAGGTAGCGGTAGCGCAGCCGGGCGGGGCCCAGCTCGGACTCGACGCGCTGCGCGGGTGGGCGGCGACGCCAGACGAACTCGTTGATCGGCGGCGGTCCGAACTGGTCCACCGCGCGGTCGGCGCGGCGCCAGGCCAGCGCGATGGACGAGCCGTAGTCACCGGAGCCGCGGACCGTCCCGGCGTGCAGCAGCCAGGTCAGCACCAGCACCTCCACGGCGATCGGCGGCCCGGAGGTGGCGGCCGGTGAGCCGGCGTCGGGGCAGACCCGGCGCAGACCGGCGGCGAGGGGCACCGAGCCGAGGATCCGGGTGCCGTGGCGGACGACGAGGCGCAGTGGCACCCGGCCGACCAACGCCGGCGGCGGGGGTGCGGCCGGCGGGGCGGGCCGGGGTGTCACGTCGTCGGCGGAGGTGCTGACCACGGCGAGCGGGTCGGTGGCCAACCACTGCCGGGCCAGGCCGGTGGGCAGGATCAGCACCGCGTGTACGCCGTCGCCCAGCTCCACGCGGTGCGGGAGGCCGGCGGTGAGGTTCTGCCGTACCTCGGTGAACCCGTCGGGCACCTCGAGGGGTGTCTCCGGCAGCAGGTAGCGGTCGATCGGGAACGGTGGCATCAGTTTCCCAACCCGTCGGCGAGGGCGCCGACTCCGATGCTTGCCACGTCGAGCAGCTTGCCGAGCAGGCTGGGACGGGGCACGTGGACGAGGGTGATGGTGGTGTCCAGGACGTCGCGGCGGGCGGCCGAGGCGTTGAAGGTCAGCGACTGCACCTGCATGTCGGTGCGGATGGTCATCGAGGTGACCAGGATCAGCCCGCCGAACTTCCCCCCGGAGTACGCGGCCAGGGCGGTGCCGCGTTTGCTCGCCTCGGCCATCGTCTCCAGGGCGAACTTCCACGCGTAGCGTTCCGCGCCGACGAGCACCCCGGTCAGGGTGATGGTGTCGTCGTGGGTGGCCACGATGGCCTTGTGCGCGGTGGAGCCGATCGGCGGCAGGTGGTAGGTCTCGGCCAGCGAGATGGCGGTGACCGCCCAGATGGGTATCGGCAGCACCCCGTCGCTGATGATCGCCGACGGCACCGTGCCGTACCGCATGAAGCTGCTGGTGATGGCCATGCTCAGCGACCTCCGGTGGGTGGCAGCGGCACCGGCGTGCCGGTGGGTTCGACGGCCAGGCCCAGGTCGCGCAGCGCCTGGGTGATCTCGCGGACCTCGCCGGCGGCGCTTGTCACCCGGAGCCGCAGGCGGCGGGCCTCCAGAGCGGCGCTGATCCGCGCCGGGCGGGTGGACGCGGAGCCGCGCCGGTTGATCCGGTCGATCTCGGCGGCGGCGTCCTCCATCCGGGAGATCGCGTCGAGGATGCGCGGGTCGGGTGTGAAGCCCGGGTCGTCGCGCTGCAGGCGGGCGATGGCGTCGCGGAAGTCGGCCGCGTCGCGGCGCAGGTTGGCGACGAGGTTGTCGGTGAGCGCGCTGACCCCGCCGACGCTCGCGGCCCGGTGTGACTTGTCGTCGACCAGCCACACCCAGCCGTCGTGGCCGATGCCGACCAGGTCGGTGCCGGCGACCTTGACGTTGGCGTCCGGGCCCTTCAGGAACAGTTCGATGCTGCTCAGTGAGAACGCCGCGCTGTACTCGCCGAGCACGCCCCGCCCGTAGGTGACCATGTCGTGGCGCAGGTAGGCGCGGAAGCCGGGGCCGTCGTCGGCGCGGCCACCACGGTCGCGGAAACGCCGCCACAGGGTGGCCAGCGCCTCCGGGTTGTGCACGGCGAGCTGCTGGGTGAGCCAGACGTCGCCGCCGGCCACCACGGCCCGCAGGTCCGGGTCACCGATCCGGGCGAGCGCGTCGGCGAGCCGGGCGTCGCTCATCTGCAGTCCGCGGGAGCGGGCCCGACCGAGGTCGTCGACGGCGGCGCGCAGCCGGGCCAGCTCGTCGGGGCTCAGCCGGCCGCCGAGGCGGGTCTCCAGGTCGGCGACGGCGGCCCGCTTGCCGCCCTCGCTCTCGGCGGCCACCGCGCGCCACAGCCCGGCCGGTTCCAGCTCGGCGGCGCGGCGCAGCGCGGCCTGCCGGTCCGCCGGCATCGCCCGGAACGCGTCGCCGACAATCGCGGCGGGCTCGACGTGCCGGCCGGCCGCGCCGCCGCCGGCGTCGAACTCCCGCAACAGCGAGTCGGCGTACGCGGCGGAGTCGTCGGCAAGCCGCAGCGGCGCGTCCCCGACGATGCCGTCGCGGGGTCGACTCAGCTCGCGCATCTCGGTGCTGAGCTGGTCGAAGTACTCACCGAGGGTGGCCACCCGCACCCCCTCGGGCAGGGTGCCGCCCTCCAGCACGTGGTCGAGGATCGCGGCGATGTTGTCGCGCAGCACGGCGATGCGTTCCAGCCGGTTGAGCGCGTTGCCCAGGTGCAGGTCGCCGACGTCGTCGACGATGCGGCGGATGAGGTGCTCCAGCAGTCGCCGCGAGCGGACCTCGCCGGCCTCGCTGTGCGCGGCGACGGTCCGCATGAACCGGCGCAGCCGCGGGTTGGCGTCGGCGGCGGCGTGCACGGCGGCGGCGTCGAGGAACCGGCCGGCGCGGAACCGGCGCGGCCCGGTCACGGCCGCACCACCGGGACGCGCGGCCCGGCGGTGGTGCCGCCGGGCGGGGAGTCGAGCACCATGAGGATGAAGCGGGCGCCCTCCGGGCCGCCGACCGCGCCGCTGAGCATCGCCTCGCGCTCCACGTACGCGAGGATCGGCTCCATCAGCTTCTGCACCACCCGTTCCAGCACCTCGTTGAGCAGGATCTCGGTGAGGAACCCCTGGAGCAGGTCACGGGACGCGGCCTCGACGATCTGCCGGGTGACCCGGCGCACCACGTACCCCCGGGCGGCGCGCAGCCCGGCGCGGACGCCGAAGCGTAGCGCGACCCGGCCGCCGCGCACGGCCGCGCCGCCGATGGTGCCGGCCTCCGGGATCAGCGACAACGCCAGCCCGAGGTACGCGGCGAACAGCTCCACCTCGACCTCGGTGCGGGTGAGCACCAGCTCCGGGTCGAGCATCGCGCCGTAGAGGCGCTCCCGCCGGTGGGCGTGCGCCACGTCGACGGCGGCGACGGCGACCCCGACCACGAAGCCCAGCGGTGGGCAGAGGACGGACAGCGCGATGATCCCCACCATGGTGGCGAAGGCGCTCAACGCCTCGCGGCCCAGCTCGGTGCTGAACAGGTCGTCGACACCCGTGGCGTAGTAGAGGTTGCCGCCGAAGAACTCGCCGATCTGCTGGTGGGTGGCGAGGTGGATGCCCTGCAGCGCGAAGCGTCCACGGGGAATGGTGGCCGACGGGATGTGCTCGCTGATCCGGCTGGACCGGAAGGCGAACCGGGCGTCGGCGCGGGCGCGGCCGAGCATCTCGGTGTTGTTGCGCCGCATGTCCTGCAGCACCCGCCACAGCTCGTCGCGGATCGCCGACCGGTTGCCGGCGAAGCGGGCCAGCACGTCGGGCAGGTCGGTGATCTGCTTGACCAGCGGGTCGATGCCCTCGGCCTCGCCGCGCTGGATGACGAGCGCCTGTTCGATCTCGGCGAGGGTCCAGAGCACGGCGTGCGCGTCACGGATCCGGGTGGTGCCGTCGGTCTCGACGATCTCCCCGGCCGCGCCGGGGCTGCTCAGGGCGGCCTCGGTGGCCAGGAAGGCGCTGGAGATGGCGCGGGCCGCCCCGTACCAGGCGGTGGACGGGTTGGCCATGCTCACCGTGGCGAGGGTGCCGCCACCCAGGTCGGTGTGCGCCTGCGTCCACCGGGCGGCCTCGTGGCGGCGCAGCCGCTCCCGCAGCCCCTGCAACTCGGCGTAGTCGGTGAGCTGGGAGACGATCAACCGCTCGAAGATCGGGGCGTACCTGTCGAAGTTGGTGATCCGCGCGTCGATTCCGGTGCGCGAGCTGAGCAGCAACTGCACGAGCATCGCCTGGCTGCCGACGACGAAGAGCTGCCCGACGGCGCCCTTGACGGCCGTGCTGAACGCCTGGACGAAGTGCAGGTTCCAGGACGCCGACGTGTCGATCCAGCCGCCCTGGATCCGGGCGAAGTGCTCGGGCTGGCTGTAGCGGCCCATCACCAGTTGGGCGAGGCGGTCCAGTCGGGGCACGACCCCGGCCAGGTGACGCAGGAACTGCACGGCAGGTGAGGCGACCGGCCGGAAGTCCAGCGGGCCGAGTCGGCCGGAGCCCTCCGGCACGGGTCGGGTGAACGCCTCCCGCTCGGTCGAGCCGACAAGCAGACTGATCGCCGCCGCCCGACCGCGCAGCATGGCGGCGGCCTGGAGGCAGAAGTTCGCCGGGTAGCGGCACGGGTCGCCCATCTGCAAACGGAACGCGATGTCGTCCATGAGCCGGCGCAGCTCGTCACCGTCGGGCCCGAGCGCGGCCACCTCCGGCTCGCCGTTGAAGGGGGCGCAGGCCCGCAGTTCGGCGTGCGCACCCGTGACGGCGGGAAACCGTCGACCGTCGGTGCCGGGTGGGGCGCTGGGGCTGCTCGGGTCGAAGACGAACCCACCCCGTCGGGCGTCCCCGGTGCCGTCCGCGCCGCTGCCACCGGCCCCACCGCCGGGCCCGGTTCCGGTGCCCAGACCCCCGGTGCCGCCGGGTCCACTGCCCCCGCCCGGCCCGCTGCCGGTGCCGGAGCCGCTGCCCGCGCCCGGGCCACTGCCGTCGCCGATGCTGCCGCCGGGTGGTGCGTTCGGGTCCGGTGGTGTCGCCGGACGGTGCTCGACGCTGATCGGCAACAGGTTCGCCGTGCCGGTCCAGTGCAGCGTGGCGTCGGTCTCCTCGGTGCCCACCAGCAGCAGGGACACCCCGCCGATGCTGACCACCACGAGGCTTGTCGGCGTGGCCCCGCCCACCGAGGCGATGATCGCGTCGACCCGCCGGGTCACCTCGGCGTCGACGGCCCGTTCGATCTGCGCCTGGTACTCCTCGACGCTCGTGGTCTCGCCGCGCGGTTGGGCGGTCCGCAACCGATGCCGGATGTCGGCGCTCAACTCCTCGTCCACCATCGACACCAGGGCGGCGCGACCGGCCACGGGTCGGCGCTGCACCGTGCCGGGTTGCGGGCTGGGCACCCGCTCCTCCACCTCGAAGTGCGGCTGCGGGGTGGGCCGGAACACCGTCTCGCCGAACCGTTCGAAGGTCAGGACCGACAGTGGAGTGGTGGTCACCATGATCGCCCAGACCGGGCGGCCGTCGCTGCCGACCACCCGCGCGATGATCCCCTGTGGGGTGCCGGAGGGCAGGCCACCGTGCTGGCGTACCGCCTCGCGCGCCAACTCGGCGAAGTGACCGGCCAGGTAAGTGGCTGGTCGCAGCAGCCATTGGTAGGTCACCGGCGGCGGTTCGTCGCCGTCCACCGGCACCTCGGCGGCGTTCCCACCGTCGTCGTAGGACGGCACCCGGTAGACCGCGAGGAGGTGACGCATCCGAGACGCGTCGAACAGCTCCTCGGCCGGCTCGCTCAACGGCACGGCCACCCCGGGCGGCAGCCCCGGGTCCAGCCGCGCGGCGGTCACCACCTCGTCGACGCGCCGGCGCAGCCGGGCCTCGAACGCCCGCCGGTCGTCCGGGTGCACCCGCTCACCGTCCGCGCCGGTCCACCGGAACGTCGGCGCTTCGGGGCGTACCTCCAGGTAGCCGCCACGGGGCGCGACCACCTCGCGGCGGGAGCGTTCCAGGGCGCGGCCCAGCGCCGCGCCGAGGGCGTCGGCCACCGCCTCCGGGCGCTCGGCAAGTGACCGGGCGTCCACCCGGATCCGCACCGGAACGTGCACCGAGATGGCCACCGTCAGAACCGCCCGTCCAGGTGCTCGGCGAGGCGGGCCAGCGCGAGGTCGGCGAGCGCGTCGGCGTCGAGGGCGCCGCCGGCCGCGACCACCTCGATCTCCACCGGGAAGTGGTACGCGATGACCGCCCGGTCGTCCTCGGCCACCTGCTCGGCCTCGGCCTCGCTGCCGGCCGCCGGCAGCACCAGCTCACCCGCGTGCACCAGGGCCAGCCCGGTACGGGTGACCCGGGCGGCACGGCCAGCACCGGTCGCCATCTGCTACCTCCGGTCAGTCGTCGTCGGCGGGTTGTCGTCGGTGTGCCGTCGGTGGCCGGTCAGGGCAGCACGGACGCGTCGCCGGTCTTCGGGTCGACCGAGGCGGCAAGGCTGAAGCCGCTGAAGGTCGCCGCCGGCGCGCCGGAGATGGTGGCGGTGGTCGGTGTGGCGCTGGTGATCAGGCAGTCCCGCAGCACGAACGACGAGAACGACCAGTCGTCGCCGGTGTGCTCAAGCAACGCGATGTCGAACAGTTCGCCGTCCAGGGCCAGCTTGGTGAGCCGGCCGGCGACGTCCCCGATCGCCTTGACGGTCATGGTGAAGTTCATCGAGACCGGCGCGTGGATGGCACCCAGGTGGGTCACCTCGCACGAGTGCAGCGCCTCGATGTTGAGCGAGAAGGACGGGCTGAACGAGTCGATCGGGCTGATCAGCACCGTCTCGGTGCCCTTGGTGTACTGCACCGCGAGGCGGGTCTTCCACTCCATGGTCTGGTTCCTCCGGGTCAGAACTTGGCCACGAGCGTGACCAGCAGGCGGCTCACGGCCGGGCCGTAGGTGACGGTGACGACCAGATCGACGGTGCGGTCGGCCCGGGCGGCGGTGACGATCGAGGTGTCGGTGGCGGTACGCGCGACCTCGGGGATGGCGAGGATGTCCAGCACCGGGATCTCGACGCGGTAGTCGTCGATCACCGTCTGCCGCTTGAGCGGGCCGAGGATGCCGTCCACCTGGGTCTTCAGCAGCGTCATGCCCGGCTTGGTGATCCGTGCGTCGCCGACCAGGCCGATCAGGCCGGCGCGCAGCATGAACTCGATCTGGTCGAGGGTGCGCACCAGGTCGACGTGCAGCAGGCTCGCGTCGGTGGTGAACAGCCGCCCGTCGGCGAAGTGCAGGCTCTCCCCGGTGATCAACGTCGGGTCGATGATCGGCGTCAGGTTGGCCTCGGCGAGCCCCTTGATCTCCGCCGGGCTGTACTGCTTGGCCACCGGGATGGCGACCCCGCGGATCTTCTTCAGGACGATGCTGTGGTGCACCGGCAGCCCGGCCACGGCCGCCATGGCGGCGGTGGCCGCGTCACCGTCCGCGCCCCGCGCGGCGATCATGACCATCCGGCTGGTGCTGCTCTTGAGCGGGTTCGCGGCGGTGGTGATGTCCGCGACGTAGCTGGGGCCCTTCTCGGTGGCCGGGTTGACCATGGCGAAGCCGATCCGCCGCTGACCGGCCGCGGACATCGTCTCGACGTGCGCCTTGAGCGCGTGCAGCCCGGTGGGCGGGCTCGCCCCGGCCGGGTTGCCTACGCCCGACTCGTTGGCCAGCGACACCATTGTCACGTCGTCGGCCGCCTCCAGGCCGCTCAGGGCGGCGGCGTAGTCGTCGCCGGCGACCTTCACCCCGTACACCTTGGCCGGGCGCGGGTCCTGGAGGAACGCCAACTCCAGCGAGTTGTAGAGGGCGTTGCGGACCACGTTGCCGCTCTGCCGGCGGGCGAAGTTGGTGACCGCGTCGTCGAGGGTCTCGATCCGCACCGGCGTGTTCGCCGGCGCGGAACCACCGTCGGCGGTGGACGGCGCCTTGCCCACGACCGCGATGACACCCGGCGAGCGCTGGGCCAGCGGCGCCGGTGGCGGCACGATCCGGACCTCGATGTACGGGAATGCTGCTGTCGGTGCCACGGGTCCTCCCGGACGAAGTTGCTACTGGTCTGAGTTCTCAGGTCGAGACGGCGGCGAGCCCGATGCCGCTGCGGGCGAGCCACTGGCCGGCCCTCGCGAACCGGGCGGCCCGCTTCTGCGCGTCGGTGCCGGTCTCACCGCCGGGCCAGCCGTCGTCGTCGAACGTCTCGACCGGAACGACCCAGACGGCGACCACCCGGTGCCGCCGTCGTACGTCGTCCGGTGCGGGCACGTCCAGACCGAGTTCCTCCGCGCGGGCCCGCACCAGGCGGGTCTCGACCAGCAGGTCGGCAAGCGAGAAACCCTTGTCGCGGACCAACACCGCGGCGGCGAACGGCAGTGGGCGCGGGGTGGGTGGGGCGGCCGACGGCACGGCGTAACGCAGCTTCACGGTGGCCCCGGCGGCCTGCCCGCGCATCCGGGTCACCAGATCGCCGGCGTTCGCGGCGCCGACACCTGCGAGCAGCCGGTCCAGGTGGTCGTCCGTGAACGCGGCCGGCTGGTGCAGCCCGGCCCGCAGCCGGGTCACCAGCCGGGTGCGCCGCTCGGCCTCCAGTTGGGCCGGGTCGGCCGGCAACGCGCCCAGGTCGGCGACGATCTGCGGGTCGACGTCGAAGGCGGGCACCGCCACGTCGAGGTCCTCGACCCGGTCCCGGGCGGCGCTGGTCCGCACCACCAGGCTGCCGCGCCACAGGGCGTCGATACGCAGCGCCGAACCGCCCAGGCCGTGCAGGCGTACGCGCAGTTCGGTGCGGGCGGTGCCGCCGGGGCCCAGCCACTCCCCCTCGGCCACCGTGACGGGTGCGGCCGCGAAGCCGAGGGTCAGCTCGTCGAAGACCGCCGCGTACGGCGGCGCGACAGGCATCGCCTCCGTGTCGTACGCGGCCTCGACCAGGTGCGCCAGCGACGCGTCATCGAAGAGCGCGGCGCGGGTGCCCGGATCGGCCAACCGCACCAGCACCCCGTCGACGAAGTCCACCGCACGGCCTCCCCGCTGCCCGCGCCGGTGCACCCTGCCCGGCTCGGCACGAGGATCGCGAAAGGCCCGTCACCCGAGCGTCACCACCACCGTCACCGCGCCCGCACGCAGGCCGGACTGTCGGGAACTGAGCACCCACACAGCCCTGCGGCCACACTCGGTTGAGTGCCTTTGCCCGACGCCTGCCCTCGATCGGACGCGCGAACGGTAGACGTGGCACCGACCGGAACGGCGGAGGCCCAACCGAATCGGCTCAGGCCAGGCAGGCGGCGCGCGCCGAACGGTGCGCGGCCGGGCGGGCCGGGCCGGCGCCTGCCACTCCGGAGAGCGATATACCCCAGAGTCATATACATACCTGTGAGTCATAGGGCTCAACGAGGTAAGTGCCTCCAGCGGCCGTCACCCATGGTGAGATTCCGTCCGCCCTGGCGCGCTACCCGCGGCCCGATCAACGGTCACGGGGTGGGGCCCCGGTGAAGACGACGCGTAGCGGGTGCGCAGCGCTGGCGGCGAGGTCACCGAGCACGGTGAGCAGCAGGCCGAACTGATCGTTCGGCTCGTCAACGAGCAGCTGCCCGGCGTCGGTGATCAGCAGGGTGAGCGGACCGGTGTCGAGCCGGTCGCGGAGCACGTCGGCGAGGGCGTCCCAGGTGTCCCCCAGGTAGACCGGTAGGGCGAGCGCGGCGGCGAGCGCGGCGAACAACCCGGCCCTGGTCCGGGTCGTCGCGCCGGCAAGCACCACCGCGCCGGGCACGTCGAGGGTGTCGTCGCGGCGGACGGTCAGCCAGTCGGGCGTCCGACCCGCGTCCTCGTCGGCCATCACGTGCCTCCTGCTGCGAAACTGCGGGGCCGGTCAGAGCCGGTAGAAGTCGGTGTAGTGGTTGGGCGAGAACCAGGTCACCCCGGTGCTGCGGTTCACCACGATGCGGTACGCGTCCCGGGCGGCACCCTGGGTGCGCGGATAGACGTCGTACTCGTTGTAGGTGGCGTTCGTGGGCAGTTGACCCTCGTAGTTGTAGAACTGGCCGCCGGCGAAGTTGGACTTGCCGCCGCTCCAGGAGTACCAGCCGCGGCTGGTCGGGAAACCCTTCGCGGCCCAGCCCGACCGGGCGGTGCGGGCGTCGGCACAGCGGCTCATGGTGCAGGAGCTGTAGACCGCCGCCGAGGCGGAGTCGGTCAGTCGGGGCGACACCACGGACGGGCCGACCAGCGCCGCGGCGACCATGGCGAGGAGCAGGGCGAGGGTGGTGGTACGCCGGCGGATCGCGCCGAGCGTGACCGGCGGGGACACGAGGGTGGACACAGGCTGCCTCCAGACCATCCAGTGCATCGATCTGCGTGATTGTAAGATCGTGCCCAGTCTCGCCTCTAGCGGCCGACGCCAACACCCCCCGCCACCTCAACTGCTCCACAATGCTCGGTGAACCCCGGGTGATCCGCCCGCACATCGACCCGCCCGACCGGGAGCAGCGCGAGCATGCCGAGGCTGACCCACACGTACGCGTTCGCGCCCACGAACCCCACCGGCCCGGCCGACCCGTTGGCGAAGACCCAGACCAGCCCACTGCACAGCACCACGTAGCAGGCGACGCCGGCACGCGCCCGACGACGGGCCGTCGGGTCGGCCGGCGGCCACGGCAGCGTGGACGCGGCGAGCACCACGAGCCCCGGCACCAGCCACACCAGGTGGTGTACCCAGGTGACCGGGCTGACCAGGCACGCGGTGACACCGGTCAGCGCGAAGCCGGCCCGTTCGTCGCCGTCACGCACCGCCCGGCGTACCCGTACCGCCCACACCGCCAGCACGACGACGACCAGCAGCAGCCACAGCCGCCGGTCCGGGTGCGCCGGGTCGAGCCGGGCAACCAGGCCGAGCAGCGACTGGTTCGACACGTACGCCAACTCGCCGACCCGGTCGGTGTCCCACAGCGCCTCGGTGAAGAACGTGCGACTGGCGTCCGGCGCGAACACCGCCGCGACCACCGTGGCACCGACGGCGGTGCCGATGGCGGTGGCGGCGGCCCGCCAGCGCCCGGTGACGAGCAGATAGCCGACGAAGACCGCCGGGGTGAGCTTGATCGCGGCGGCCAGCCCCACCCCCACTCCGGCCAGCCGACTGCCCCGCTCCAGCAACCACAGGTCCAGGTAGACGAGCGCCACCAGCACCAGATTGACCTGCCCGAAGCTGACCGTGTCCCGTACCGGGTTGAGCCCGGCGAGCAGACAGCAGGCCAACGCGAGCGCGTACCAGCGGGTCCACCCGTGCCGCCGGACCAACGGGTCCACCAGCAGGTGCAGCAGGAACGCGGTGGCCAGCGCGGTGAGCAGCAGGTTCGCCACGATCGTCGGGTACCAGGCCAGCGCGGCCATCGGCAGCATGCTGAACGCGGCGAACGGTGGATAGGTGAACCCGTACCCGTTGCCGGTGGTCCACCCGTAGAGGTCGCCGCCGCGTACCCAGTGTCCGACCGCGCCGTGGTAGACGCCGACGTCGAACCAGCCCCGGTGTCCGGGCAGCACCGCGATCGCCACCGCGAGCACGGTGACCAGGCCGAGCACCGTCACCACCCGCCGCCGACCCGCGTTCATCGGGCCACCTGCACCGGGGCGGGTGGTACCAGCAGGCGTAGCCAACCGACCGCGAGCAACCCCACCAGCACCCCGGCGGCGGCCAGCCACGCCTGCGCCAGATTCGGACCGAAGCCACTGGGCAGCGCCACGAACGCGAGCACCACCGCGCCCACCGCCGCCGCCGGCCGGGCCCGCCCGTGCGCCGCCGCCGCGATCAGCACCAGACCCCACAGCGCGTACCAGGGCCGGGTCGCCGGGCCGAGCAGGGCCACCGCCACCAACACCAACCCCAGCGCGTACGCCGGGCCGAGCCGCCGCCGGTGCCACCACACCCCGACCGCCACGGTCAGGACGGCGGCCACGCCCAGCGCCAGGCAGAACCGCATCGGGGCGTCACCCAGGTGCAGACCGCTGCGCCCGGCCGCGCGTGACGCCACCCGACCCAGCGCGCTGGAGATCGACCAGCTGTGGCGGTACACCGGTGTGCCGAGCGCGCCGACCCACCCGTACCCGATGCCGGTGACCCAGGTGACCCCGGCGGCGGTGCCCAGCGCGAACCCGGCGGTGCGCGCCACCGAGGTCGGCAGCCCGCGGTGGCGCGCGGCGAGCGACACGACCACCAGCAGCCCGACCACCGCCGGCACCTTGACCAGCGCGGCGAGGGTGACCAGCACGGTGGCCGCGCCGTGGCGGTGCTCGAAGGCGAGACTGAGCCCGGCGACCAGCAGCCCCAGCATCACCGCCTCGTTGTGCGCGCCCGCGACGAGGTGCAGCGGTACGAGCGGGTTGAGCACGCCCAGCCAGAGCGCGGCGGCCGGGTCGACGCCGCAGTGCCGGGCCAACCGGGGCAGGTAGGCCACCAGCAGCGCCACCCCGGCCAGCGCCACCAGCCGCAGACCGAGCACGCCGAGCACCAGCTTGCCGCCGGTCGCCCCGGTCACCACCGCCGCCACCGCGAGGAACACCGGCCCGTACGGCGCGGGGGTCTGCTGCCACATCTGCGGCACCTCACCGGCCAACGCACCGCCCAACTGGGCCACCCCGTGCCGGTACACGTCCATGTCGGCGAGGACCATCGCCCCCTGCGCCAGGTAGCTGTACGCGTCCCGGCTGAACAGCGGCGGCGCCAGAAGCAACGGTCCCGCCCAGCAGAGCAGGGTGAGCGCGGCGGACCGACGGTCGACGACCTCGTCGGCGGCGTGCCGGTGCCGGCCCGCCCACCACCAGGCGGCGACGAGCAGGGTCAGACCGGCGTACCCGCAGAGCAGCCCCGGCCCCGCGAGCTGCCGCAACGCGCTCCACCAGGCGGCGTGCGCGCCGACGGGGAGCGCGCCGGCGGCCAGGCCGGCGCAGGACAGCAGGGTGGCACCGACGCCCCCGAGCAGCCGGTACGCGACGACGGTCGGCAGTGTGCGCACCCGGGCAGGATGTCGTCCACGCCTGACCGCCACACGACGCCCGGACGATCAGCAGGCGACGGTGCGATGTCGCACCGGCTTCGTCGTCGGCGGTGGTCCCGGCCCGGCCCGCAACGGCGTGGCTACGGGCATATCGGGCACTCGTTGCTAGCGTGACATGCTGATCCGTGACCGTGGAGGGGTGCCATGACGGACGCCCCCGACGGGAGACCGAGGCCCGCGGAGCAGTGGCGGCACCGGGGCGTACGAGGGGTGACGATCGCCCGCGACGCCGGTGTACGCGGCTGGCGGTGGTGGGCACGCACCTGGGATCGACTGGTCGCCGCGCTCCAGGACGAGGCGCCCGTCGGATCCGCCGCCGCCCCGTCGCCGTCGGGTCCACTCGTCGAACAACGCGACGCACCCCGGCTCATCGCGGTCCCGGCACGCGGGTACGTGTACTCGTTCTACATCCGCGCCACGTTCGCCTGGTCGTCACCGGCAAGCCTGCGCTCCGAGGTGCTCAGCTGGTACGTGCAGTACTTCCAGGCCACCGCGATCCAGCGGCTGACCCGTCTCGCCGCCGATGCCGCCCGGGACCTGCCCCCGCACCGGGCCGGCGACCTGGAGGTGGCGTTGCAACACGCGCTGGCCGAGGATCCCCTGTGGCACTACCAACGGGGCGACATCACGCTGACCTGCCGCCCCGACGCCACCGTACGACTCGACGAACGGATCATGCCGGCGCTCCAGCCGCACGTCGACCGGCTGGTCAAGCTGGAGTACCAGTTCGAGGAGCAGATGCGAAAGGCCCGCTACGCCGACCAGTTGAGCCGCAAGTGGGCGACGATCCTGAGCGTCCACGCCGACGTCGACGCGGACCTGGCCGACGCCCGCGACCACATGCTGACGGCAAACCGAGAAGCCGCAAGATGGATAGCCGAACTCCTCCACCGCCAACCCCCACCCCCACCCCCACCCACCTCAACCCCGCCCCCACCCACCTCACCCCCGCCCTCGCCCCCGCCCTCGCCCCCGCCCCCATGATCAAGTGATGGAAAGTAGGTTCTGGGGCCCTGGGGGACCTATTTCTCATCACTTGATCATGATCGGCCTGCGCGGTTGGCGAGAATGGCCAGGGTCTCCTGGCGGACTTGGACCGGGTCCACGGTGAGGCGGCGGTGCGTGAAGCGGACGACGAGGATGCCGACGGAGGCGAGCAGGGCGTCGCGGCGGAGGTCGATCTCGCGTTCGGTGGGGTCGCCGTGGCTGGTCGCCCCGTCCAGCTCGATGTTGACCCGCTCCGCCTCGGCGAACATGTCGAGATACATCGTCCGGGAGCCCACCCGCACCCGCGCCTGCCGAATGAACGTCGGCATCCCCGACCCGGTGAAGACGCGGTCGTGGCCCCAGATCTCCAACGGGCTGCGGCAACCAGCGTCGAGCCGGTCCAGCAAGTCGCCGAGTGCCCCACGATCGGGCATCCGGGGCACCGAGGCAAGCGCGGCGACGAGGCGCTGCGGTGTGGTCAGTCGGTCGTTGACCGCACGGATGAGCAGACTCGATCGGTCGACCGGTGACAACAGTGGCCACGAGTCCACCAGGGCCCGGTCGAGCCGAGTGACCGGCAACCCTCCCCGAGTCACCACCTGCGGCGGCGCGATCACCAGATCGGAGCGGTGGGCTACCACGAGGTGCGGCCGATCACGCAGGCCCGACCCTCGCGGCACGTCGAGATGGACCGGCTCGCTCGCCGGCTGTCGGCGTAGGCCCCACACGTCGAGCGCGGTCAGGCGACTCAGCACCCCACGCCCGTCGGCGTACGCCAGCACGGCGCGTCGGGCGACGTCCCGGTCGACACGGGCCAGCGTCGGTCGGTCGGCGGTGGCGTGACGGATCAGCGTGGCGTCGCCGTAGACCCCGGGCAACAGCCGCACGAGCCGGCCCGCTCGCTCGGCGCTCTGGATGGTCCAGGCTGGTGCCGCCCGCAGCATGTCCCGTCGAGTGACCAGCCCATGGCCACGAACAAGGAGGGCTTGCAACCTCGGGTCCACGGTCCGACTCTTTCCCGGGGTGTTCCTGAGCACTGCCCACGCCGAGGCCGCTGTGGACAGCGAAAGCACCTGTGGACAACCGCCCGAGGCGTCTTCGATTGTGATACGTAGGGCGCGAGGGAGCGGCCTAGTAATGGGGAAGGTGGGTCATCTGCATGGACTCGGCGAGAACTGCCTGCGCCGCCGGAATGTCCGCCAGTCGGGAGGCCAGGGTGGCGACGGCGAGCCGCTCGGGCAGGGCGGCACTGAACTTGAGACCGGCGAGCGCCTTGTCGGACACATCAGGGAGGCAGATTCGGTCGGCTGCCTCTGCCATGGCCTGTCGCACCATGGCGCGGTCCACATCTGGCCGGAGTCGAATGGAAGCGTCGTCGTACCGTTGGCCCGGATCGGCAAGTTCGCTGAGCGTGGCGATCAGAGTGGCATTAGCGCGAAAGCCTGCCCAGGTCCACCAACGCACCTCACCGTCGCTGTCCCTGACCAACACCGGGCCAGCGGGATGGACGACAGGGGCAGCGTCGTCCCGTAGGTCAGCAAGTCTACTCTTCGCCCGACCGGTGAGGGCGACCGGCGGGTCGGCACCGAGCAGCACATCCCGCATTGCCCGAACCATCCGGAACGACAGTCCCTGTGGCGATCCGTCGGTCATCCAGAGGGCCTTTCCACCGCTCTCGGCCGGCTCGACGAAGCAGCGTTGACGCTTCCAGTCTACATAGGTGACGCGCCAACTTCGGCCAGCGAGCAGCAACAGCCGGGGGCCGAGCACCTTGGCGGTCAGCAGAGCGGGATCGGTCCGGCCGATCTCGGTACGACCAGCCAGCACGGTGAACTGCGGTGGCGCGGTGAACACCGCCAGCATGTCCATGAAGTGCCGATGCCCGAAACGCAGTTCAGCTTCTGGCCCGATGAAGAGCATCCCGGAGTCGACATCGAGAAAACCACACCTGACGAGGTGACGAACGATCACGTCCGCACTCTTGTCGAACGGCGTCAGGCCATTCCACTCTTGCGACCAGAGGTTGTCACCGATCCGGTGCTGTTGGAGTGCGAGCGCCAGCATCTGCTGGGCCACGATGTGTCGCGGCTCAGGTGGGGGTACGACCTCTTCGACCCAACCTTGTGCCCAGAGATTCAGCAATCCAGCGGCGTGCAGCAGGCCTTCCCCATCCAGGGCGAGGAAGAGGCAGTTGCGGCTGCTGCCAGGACGCCGACCCGTACGGCCGATCCTCTGCAGGAATGCGGCGACGCTACGTGGGGCGTTGATCTGGATGACACGGTCCAGGTCACCCACGTCGATGCCGAGCTCCAGGGTGCTGGTGGCGACGATGACGCAGTCCCGCTCCTGCGCAAAGGCCTCCTCGGCCCGGCGCCGCTCATCGACCGAGAGCGACGCGTGGGAGAGGAAGGTCGTCACATTGAGGGCACGCAGCCGTTGGCCAAGATCCTCCACCAGGGCCCGAGAATCGCAGAAGACCAAGCGCTTCTGCCCGTGGTGCAGTGCCGCAATGACCTTGGCCGCGTTGTGCACGGACCCGACATAGTCCAGCTCCACCTCACCAGACGGACGCGGCGCCGACGTCGCCGGATGACGATCGGGCGCCACCACAGATGCGGACCGCTCGCCGCGGCCCGAGCCCTGCAACCAGGCCAACAACTCGTCCGGGTTGCCGACAGTTGCGGAGAGCCCGATCCGCTGTAACGGTCGTCCCGCCACCCGGCCGAGGCGTTCCAACACGGCCAGCAGGTGCCAACCTCGGTCATCTCCGGCGAAGGCGTGAACCTCGTCGACCACGACCGCCTGAAGGTGGCCGAGGAACACATCGTGGTCGACGGCACCGCTGACCAACATCGACTCCAGGGACTCCGGAGTGGTCAACAGAATGTCGGGCCTCCCGCGGAGGATCGCACGGCGCCGACCCATCGTCACATCGCCATGCCAGAGCGCTGCCCGGCGCCCGAGCCATGCCGCGTAGCTCTCCAGCCGGGGCAGGAGATTGTTGAGCAGCGCCTTCAGTGGGCAGATGTAGAGGACGGAGGTGCCCGACCAATTCTCCTGCGCCATCCGTGAGAGCAGCGGGAACACCGCGGCCTCGGTCTTACCGCCGGCAGTGGGTGCCAGCAGAAGTGCGTCCTCGCCGGCCAAGAGTGGTTGCACGGCGGCTTGTTGCAACGGTCGTAATGCCGGCCACTGCAACGAGTTGACGATGTGATGCAGTACGACCGGATGCAGCCCCTCGGCATCGCTCGCCATGATTTCGACGTCCTTCAGAGCTCGATCGAGATCTCGTCGGCGCTTGTGGCGTTTCGCTCCACCTCTGTCATCTCGGCACTGGACAGGGTGAGCGCATAGTGCTGCCGAGGGTCGAACTCTGGGAACTGGTCCACCCGGTCGAGCACCTCCCCCACAAGTTTCTTGAGAAACAGCCGCGGCGCCACTCCGACCTTGCCGCCGAGACCACCAGCGACCGCTCGTGACAGCTCACCGAGATACCTATCATCGACAAGCGTGGACACCCGCTCAGGCGAGGCAGATCCGTCGGCGTAGAGATCGCGCACCCGACCGCCGAGTTCCACGAGGGAGTCGACGGTGAAACCCGGCAGTCGGATCTGCACGGCACGGGGATTGTCGAAACGTGGATCAGTGTTGAAGTCCACGGCGAGGCGCTGTGCCAGTGGCGCGAGCCGTTGGACGCCCTGCGGACCGTCGTAGAATGCTGGCGTGCCGGTAATGACCAGATAGAGACCCGGAAATCGTCCGGAGTGCACTTCGTCAATAAGTTGCCGGAGTGCGTTGAGCGCCTTGTCCCGGGCGTCCGACCTGACGCGTTGCAGCGTCTCCACCTCGTCGAGCACCAGCAACAGACCCGGGTGCCCACTGTCGCGGAGCACAGCCAGCAGACCTTGCAGGAAGCTGAGTGCCGCGAAGTGGTCGAGATCGCCCCGTACCCCGGCTGCCCGACGGGCGGCGGCCGCGACGTGCGGCTGCCCGCCGAGCCAGGCGAGCACGGCATCCGCGGTCGCCGCATCGCCCCGGGCGGTAGCAGCCCGGTAGCCGCGCAACGCGGCAGCGAAAGCGGGAGCGCTCCGACTTACCAGGGCCAGCCGCTGGTCGAGCAGAGTCTCGACAGCGGCGTCGAGAGCATCACTGTCATCGGCAGCGACCTGCCCTGCCACCAGGACGTCCTCTTCCAGCGCGTAAAACCAACCGTCCACTATGGGACGGAGTGCGCTGGGCGGGAACGTCGAGGTGGTGAGTCGCTCGCTGAGCCGACGGTAGACGGTCTCCAGCTTGTGTAAGGGCGTCTCGTTCTCGGATATCTGCACCTCGGCGACGGCGAGGTTCGCCTGTTTTGCCCGCTCGGCAATCCATCGGGCAAAGAACGTCTTGCCGGAGCCGTACTCACCACGAACTGCCTTGAAGACGGAACTGCCGGTGGCGACACTGTCCAGGTCATCACCGATGGCCCCGGCGAAGCGGTCCAGTCCTACTGCGAAGAGATCCAGCCCGGCCGACGGCACGGCACCGCGCCGCAGCGCGTCGATCACCTCGCGGCGTCGCGCCGGGCTGACCGTCGTCACGCTGCCCCTCCTCGGACGCGGAACTGCTCCTGGAGCAGTTGGAGGTCCAGCCGGACTGTCCGACCGTTGTCGGTGAGCGACAACACCGGATAGTTGTCCACGTTGAAGATCCGTTGCAAGGTGGTGGCGAAGCCGACCGCACGCACCGGCGCCTCGCCGGCCCGCTGCGCCAGAACCGCAACAGGCAGCACGCCCTTGGCGTCGACAAGTGCTCGCAGCGCCGCCTGAATCTTCTTCAGCTCCACCCGGCGCGGCGTCAGACTGTGCTGCGCCTCGAACAGTTCGGTGGCCAGCACCGCCGCAACCAGATCGGCGTCGCCGGCTGGTGACGCTGCCTGCGGCTCGGCTGCCACTTCCGGTACCTCGAAGAGCGCGTCCTCAGCGAGGGCGGGTGCCTTGCGGCGTGGCTTCGGTGCGTTGGTCGGCCGTGCCAGAGCGCTCGGCTTCGAGGCGGCCGGGCCTGTCTGCCACCACTCCGGGGTGCGCTCCTCGACAGGGGTCCAGCCCGCCGGTGGGTCGGTCACGTTGGGCAGTAGGTAGGCCAGCAACGGGATCGTCACCTCGGCCAGCGACGCGCCGCCGTGGTAACCCGCCCGGCTCGGACAGTGCCGCAGCAGGGGATCCCACAGCGCGATGATGCGATTCTCCCCCGAGATGACTCTCGGACCGGTCAGTTCCACCTCACCCGGGCCTGCCGGGCCAGCCCCGATCCGGTGTCGGGCGGACGCGGCGTCCGGCGTCTTGAGGTGCTGACCCCCACGCTCGAGGATGTGGCCGTGGTCGCTGGTGACGATGACGGCCCGACCGGTTCGACGAGCCTGGTCGAGCAGGCTGCGCAGGAAGCCGAGATCATCAAGTTGCCACCCGGCTTCGTCGCCCTCGCGGCCGTGGGTCAGCGAGTCATCAACCGTGTTGATCACAACGGCCACCACGGGAGCGGAACTCGCCACCGCATCGGTCAACTCCGTGGCGATGACCTCGCCCGCACCGCCGCGCGCCGGGCCCTTGTGGAAGATTCGAGAGCCTCGACCCCATCGCCCCTCGGCGAAGAGCCTCCGCTCAAGGTCTTGATTCCCCGAACGCAGTGCCCCGGCGAAGAGCGACGTGCGGGACACCGCCGTAAGAGTGGGCAGCGCCGCAACGATTCCCCGACGCCGGGCCGATCCCGATCCTGCGAGCGGGTCGTACTCCACCCAGTGCGGGGCCAACTCGTCTGCGAGCTGCACCGCGATCGCGGCGCTCATTCCGTCGAGCACGGCGAGCAGCACGGAGCGGCCGGCACGGATCAGCGGATCGACCACGCGCGGCAGGAGATTCTCGACGGTGAGCAGGTCACCGTCGCCTCCCGGCCCAGCGGTGGCCCACGCTGCGAGCCGGCCGGCGAACGCACCGTCGAGGTCACGCCGCCGCTGCTGTGCCAGCTCATGGATCTCCCGGTACGCCCGCTGCAGCCGCGGATGGGTCTCCTCGCCAGCCCAGACGTGGTTGAGCGCCCGATCCACCCAGCCCCACTCGGCGATCTGCCGGTCCACACCGTCCGCGACGCTCTGCGGAGGCACCACTGTCGTGCCGAGCCACCGCACCAGCCGGTGGGCCATCCGGGCTCGGCTCACCCGTTCGGCCTCGGCATCAGCGAGTCGATGCCCGGCGAGGTGCTCGACCGCCAGGTCAAGTTCCGTGTTCGCGGGGTTCCGCAGGCCGGCGAGCAGGGCTTCGGCCGTGACACCGAGGCGGTTTGCGAAGCCGGTCCGGAGGATCGGACTGTGGCCCGCGCTGCTGGCCGCGGAGAACTGGATGAGGAACTCCTCCGCTCGGTCGAGGATGGCATGGCCGTCCCGGCGAACCGCCGCCCGCGGCGCGTTCAACAGCGCGGTGACCACCTGCACGGCCGCGGCCGCGAAGCTACGCACGGTGTCATCGTCGTTGAGGTTGCCGAAGTACTGGTCGATGCGCCCCTGAGCCCGCACCGCGTCGGCGCTCTCGGTGCTCCAGAGCGCATCGCAGACCAGGCCCAGCGGCAGCGCGTCGGTGCCGTGCCCGGCATCGACAAGCGCGAAGAGAGCCTTCGCCGGCCGGCCGAACTGTTCCAGCAGCCAGCGTGCGAGCCCGTTCCGCTCGGCCTCCCGTAGCAGTCCATACGCCTCGACGGCGCCTGGCTCGGCACTCCACCGGAGCAGCGCTGTCACGTCCAGGTCGTCCGGGCCGATGCCCTGCCGGTCGAGACCGAGCCGCACCGCCGCGAGGTGCCGCAGAGCCATGTCGCGGGTCAGCACCGATGTGGCCAGCCTCGGCCAGCCGCCCGGTGGCATGGCGTCGAGCAACGCCTCACCGGCCCAGGCCTCGCGTTCCAACGCGGTGTCGGGCAACTGCGCGCCGAACGCATCGACGACCAGGTCCCAGGGTTTCACGGTGAGGACGCGCTGACGGAAAACCCGGCTACGGACGCCGTGGTGCAGCACCGACTCCGGAACGTCGGTCAGCAGGACGAGAATCTCCTCATCACGGTCGGCGACGAGGTTCTCCCACACGGCCAGTGGGGAGACGCACGGCACTACCCGAACCGGGCGTCCGTCCGGCAACAGCACCGTCCGGTCATGCGGCCAGGCCGGCTCCGCCCGGATCACCATCACCGGGTACGCGTCGCCGTTACGGTGCCGTTCGAGCTGCTGCGCCACCTTCTGTCGCAGCGCCACGGGGCTGATCCGCAGCGCCTGGGCCGGGGCAGGTGCCTGAGTCACGAAACGATTCTCCAGGTGACCTCGATGGTCGCGTCCGGGTGGGCGGCTACGTACTGGCGAAGTTCGTTCACCGCATCCTCGGAGAGCCCAGCCGAAACGACAGCCTTACCCCCGATGGGACGGGGCGGCGGGGGCGGCGGCAGTGGAGGCAGCGGCGGCGGCTTCGTAGCACGCCGGATGAGCGCCACCGCATCAGACTGTGCGCGCCGAAGAGCCGGGCTCAGCGGAGCGGTCAACTCGTCGGCCTGGCCGACGCGGCGCAGCTCGGCGAGGATCGCAGACGCCTCCCCGGCGTACGGCTCGCCGAGGCCAGCGATGATCTCGAAGTTGTCCCACGCCGTGCTGGCCAATTCGGCCGATACCTGTGCGGCGCTTTTGATGCTCCGTCCGACCCTGTCGGCCGGGCCGGCGAGCTCCGCCCGAGCCAACCGCTCGATGGTCTCCACCGCCGTACGCCCGGTCGCCAGCCGCTCCAGCAGGTCGGCGGCCGCGCGGGCGGTGGCGAGCCGACCTGACAGAGACGCCTGGTCGATACCCAGCCATTTATCGTGCTGCTCGAGCCGGGCGGTCAGACCGTGCGCTGCTTCCCGATACCGCCCGCCCTCGTTGCTGAGGTCGCGACCAAACATCGCGACCAGCCGGCCCCGCCGCAGATTCAGGTTGTGCACACCGAAGATCGCCCCGGCTCGAACCCGCGCCTCCGCCCAGTCGTCCTCGCTCGGCAGCCGTTCCTCGCGCAGAACGTGGTCAATAGTGATCTTGCCTGGCTCGGGACTGGGTGTGACTGCGCTTCCGTGCAGGTGGAAGGCGCGGTCGGTCTGCTCTGCGAAGGTGGCCACAACAAGCTGCGCCACGATCGGGTCGAGGCCCCGTGGGTTGGGTTGGTCGATCCACCCCAGGAGGTCGGCCACGCGTAGCTCACCGGTGACACCCTCAGCGGCCGCCTTGTGGTGGAAATGCTGGGACCACTGACCCTCGACGACGAAGGCCGCCTCATGCATCGTGCCGAGTCCGAGCGGGTTGGCGATCCGGCGCATGGTCTGGCGGTGCGCCCGCTCGACCTCGACGCGTCCCTCCGGCGACTCGACCGCCCGCCGGACGTGGTCCAGTACAACCTTCACGTCGGGCAGACGCACAGGCTCGCCCTTGCGGTCCGGGTCGAAGTCTGGATGGGCGGGGAACTGTTGGCTGAGCATCTGATCGCCGAGACTGCGCAGCGCGTCAGCGAACGTGGCGCCCATCGGCAGTCTCGGCTCCAACGCACGGGTGAGCGACTGCAGGTGATCATCGAATCCAAGCTGCACGTCCGAGGGTTGCTTGCCCGCCAGCCCGTACGCCTGGCGCAGCACCGCCTGCATCTTGTTCAGCAGCGCGCTGCGCTGGTTGGTCAGTGCCGCGTGCGCCCGTCGGCGGTCGTCGGGGTTGAGGTGCCCGGCGTGGCTGTCGAAGCGCTGGCCCTCCAGCAGCTTGTCGATGATGGCGAGCTTTCCCAGCTCGGTGCGGCGCTCGATGGTCAGAGCGGCCGGGATCCAGCAGACCGTGCGCGGGCTCATCCGGCCACTCAGCTCTTGGACCCGCTGCCGGTCATCGGCAGGTCCGTGACTGCCGTCGTCGAACGGATAGTCGACGATCAGACGCCAGCCGGTCGGATCGTTCGGGGGAAACGCCTCGTCCCGGATGTCGTGCGGGTCGCGGACATTGCCATACACGAGCTCGATCGTGCGGCGACTCCCGCGCCAGTTCAACCCAGCCTCGGCGAAGAACGAGTCGCTCCACGGCACTCCGAGTTGCTGCCAGAGCAGTCGCTGGACGAGGTGCTTGCGAGCACCTTCGTTGTCGTACTGCTTGGCCGTGGCGAGCACGCTGTCGACGTCGACGCCGACCATCTCCAGCGACACGACCGGGTCGTCGCCGTCACCGATGCGAATCTCGGCGAACCGGGGAGCCCAGTCAGCAAGCTTCCGGCTGACCTGGGCGACCTCACCACCCGGGATCGGGCTCGTGATGCTGCCGTGGTTGAGCGCGGAGAGCCGGCGAGCGGTGAGATTGCGCAGTGCCGGGACGCTTGGCGCCAACGCAGCCAGCAGCAGTGTTTTGATCAAGCGATCGTCGCCGGTGAAGGCGCGGATCCGTCCCGCTGTCTCGGTCGGCTGGGTCTCGCCCCGCCGGGCCGCGTCCAGATCGTCATCGGTGAGGTCGTACTGGCTGAGCAGGTAGGGACGCAGCTTCAGGTCGTAGAGCTTCTGGGCCATCTCGAACTCGGCCTTGAGCTTCTCGGTGAAGGGCTGGTCGCCCCCGGTGCTGATGACGTCGTAGAGGTCACCCAGGGGCACCAGCTGACCCAGACGCAGGGTGTCCCGCCGGTCGACCAGCAGCTGGCGCATGAGCTTCAACGCCGTCCGGGAACGCTGCAACGCGCTGGAGACGTGCACCAGCGTAGAGAGGAATGCCGGACTGAACGGGTACGTCGACCGGAAGGCATCGATGTCAGCGCCACTGCCCGAGTCGGTGCCGAGCAGGGTGTCGAACACCTCCCGGCGTACCTTGGTAGTGGCGTCGAAGGCCCGGATGATGGCCTCGCCGGCTGCGGTGTCGCGGGGTTTGAGCAGCCGACGGCGGGCGATCTCCGGAAGGTTGCGGTCCTCCAACTTGATGACGTCGAACCGGCCGCTGGCCAGGTTGAGGGTGTCCTGATAGCTCAGCTCGTTGGCGCCGGTGACCTCCTCGCCGACCAACTCGCGCAGGTCGCGCTGCCGGGCGATGAAGCTGACCACCGGAATCGGCCTGCGGGTGTCGCCGCCCTCGACGAAGTTGGTGATCTTCTGGATTTCCCGGGAGACGAACTGCTGGTCGCCGATCGAGTTGGCCAGCCAGAGAATCAGCTCGTCGAGGAAGAGGATCAGCCCGTGGTAGCCAAGCTCCTTGGCGTGCCGGCTGATCTCGGTCAGGCCCCGGTCGAGCGAGACGAACGCTTCGGCGTCCTCCCGAGCGTTACTGAAGAACCCGACATTCCAGCTGGTCAGCAGGTCGTTGACCAGCTTGCGGCGCAGTTCGTCGGAGTACGTGCCGCCGAACGCCTCATCGAGGCGCTCCGGCGTCCAGAACGTCTCGCTGTCGCCCCACTCGTCTTCGGCGTCTCCGCCGGGCAGGCCGTCGATGAACTGCTTGTCGCCGATCTTCTCCCGCAACGAGGCGGCCTGCTCCAGCAGCGCGTCAGTGCGGTGCACCGCCGGGATGGGTGCGTCCGGGTGCAGCGCGCGGACCCGGTCGACATAGCCGCCGAGCACCCGCTGCTCCAACGACCGTGCGTCGAGCAGGTGGTACGGAATGAGTAGGAACTTGCGACCGTCCAGCCAGACGCTGTGCTTCGCCACCAGCGGGGCCAGCTCGTCGCGGCCGCGGGCGGCCGACTCGCCGCGCAGCAGCGCGTGCAGCACCGCCATGAAGTGCGACTTACCAGAGCCGAAGGAGCCGTGCAGGTACGCCGCCTTGGAGGCGTGCCCCTCGACAGCCGAGCGAATCAGCCCGAGCGCCTCGTCGAAGTTGCCGAGAAGACGCTCTGTAACCACGTAATCGCGCAGGGTCACGTCAGCGTCGGCGACGCTGTCGGCGAGCTTGAGCACGAAGTCACTCGTGCTCGTACGCTCCGGAATGTCGATGAAATCCCGAAGCAGCGGCGCGGGGCTGGGCGAAGACATGGTGCTCACCGTACCGATCAACGACCTGGCGCATGGAGCAGGCAGGGCGGATCCGCCCTGCAGAAGAGCCCATTGGACCAGGCTGAACGATTCAGACGTCCCAGCCGTCCCTCGATTTCGAGAGACAGTTCGCCCGAGAGTGGGGTGGACAGCGCAATCGCGGCAGGGTAGGAAACATCGAACCCTTTCGGAGAGTCGCCCTGCATCACCCCAGGGGACCGGGAGTAGCTACACGGGTTCACCATGCGGGGAACTGGCTGGCCTGCACCCAAGTCCGGCCACGACGAAGAGGGCTGTGCATGCACGTAGACAGGATCGACCGGTCCATCGGTGAACTCATCGACCAGATTTCCAACGCCGAGATCCTGCTGCCAGAGATCCAGCGGGAATATGTCTGGAAGCCGACACAGGTCGCGAAACTGATGGACTCGATCTACCGCGGCTACCCCTTCGGCTCGTTGCTGTTCTGGGAAACCGATGACACCCCGCAAACTCGCGAAATGTCCGTGAGCGGTGCCGAGGTCAGCCCGCTCCGCCCTCCTCTTTTCCTCCTCGACGGGCAACAGAGGTTGACTTCGCTACACCGGGTCTTCAACGACCATCCGGAGGCCCAGGTGGTCTTCAATGTCGAGACCCAGAAGTTCCAGAACCAGAGCGCGGCCACCCAGCGCGACCCCAAGTGGATCAAGGTGGCGGACGTGCTCGACCCGAAGGCCAGCATGCTGCGGCTCACCAAACAGCTACTCGACGCGGGTTCCACTTTGCCCGACCACGACATTGAGGACCGCCTCAGCCAGATCAAGCGGCTGCGAGACCGACGCTTTGTGATGGAGGTGCTCAAGGGCTTCCCGTATGACGAGGTTGCCGAGATCTTCGTGCGGGTCAACAGTGGCGGTCGACGACTCGGCACACTCGACCTGGCCATGGCGACTCTCTCCACCCGCTGGACGGGCGTACTGGCCCGGCTGAAGGACGAGGCGCAGTACTGGGCGCAGCGCGGTTACGCCGACGTCGATGTCAACTTCCTCTCCCGAGCCCTGGCCGGGGTGGTGCTCGGGCGAGGACTTTCGATCTGGTCGCACAGCCGGCTACGGCAGACGGAGGATGTGGAGCTCGAACGGGGCTGGGAGATTGTCAAACGGGGTCTTCGGCGGCTGGTCCCGCTGCTCCAGGCGAATCTGGCGCTCACCCGCTCCGACCCGCTCCCCTCCATGGTTGTTCTCATTCCGCTAGTCGTTCTGCTCGGCGAGCGGGGCGAGGAGCCGATCGACCGGACGACCACCGACGGCATCGTCTACTGGCTACTCCTTGCCACGATCCAGACCCGCTACAGCATCTCCACGGACACCAAGTTGAGTCAGGACATCCGGGCTGTCCGCCAGCCGGACCCCGTCCGGGCACTGCTTGAGGGGCTCGACGTGGAGCACTCGCGTGCCGAGGTGACCGATCGTGCGCTGCGAGGCCGCACGAAGGAAAGCCCGTACTTCTTTCTCAGCCTCTTGGTCTCGCTGGCCAACGGCGCCCGGGACTGGTGGTACGGCACGGAGATCCTGCCCGGGCACGATGACGGGCGGAAACTCGAGCACCACCATATCCATCCGCCCACGACGCTCGATGATCGGTTCGACAAGGGGGTCGTGAACGACCTCGCCAATCTGGTCTTCATCTCGACGAAAGCCAACAAACAGATCAACGGCAGGAGCCCCGCCGAGTACTTCCCGACACTGGAAGTAGAGGAACTCAGAGCGCACTGCGTGCCTTTGGAAGAGCCCCTACGCGACGCAGACGGTTATGCGCGCTTCCTGGTCGAGCGGCGCCGCACGTTGGCGGACGCGATGAACGTCCTGCTCGATCGGTTCCGGCCGGAGTTCCTGGACGAGGTGCCAGCTGGGCCTGCCGACCCGAACGCAGGCCTTTCACTGGACCTGGCGCTTTACGAGAGTCGCCGAGACGACGGACAAATGGTCTTCACCGCCACCGGCGACAGCATTTCCTGGGTGGGATCGGCCAGTGTAACCGAGCTGGAAGCCGCCATCGAGTCGGCTCGTATCGCCGGAATCGACAGCGACGTGACCATCGCGGGTGAATCCGTGCCCGTTCAGATGATGGAGGACTCGCTCCACGTTCCCATCGGCCCCTTCCTCGTGACCGGCACTCCTGAGGAGTGGCGTGCGGTGTTCGACCGTGAGCGACTCGCTTCGCAGCCCCTGTCGGCGGCTCCACCGCTGGCTCCGGCTGCATGGAGCGGCAACCGGATCGAGTTCCCCGTTACCAGCACCGATTGAGGGAAGGACGCATGACGCAGGCATGGATCGTCCGGGCGGGACGGGACGACAGCTATGAGGAGTTGGCCCTCAACAAGAATTTGATCGCGGTCGGATGGTCGGCAACCGGCGATCTCAGTGAGTCAACAACACTCACCGCCATCCGTCATCGGGTGCTGTCCGCCTACCCGTCGGTGGAGTACCAGGCGGCGGACGGATACGCCATCCAACTCCTCGCCTTCCGCGCCCGGATGGCCCCGGGCGACGTCGTGCTCCTGTTGCGCCGGTCGAGTCCAGATGTGGCACTCGGTCGAATCACTGGTGGCTACATGTTCCGGGAGGACCTCGTTGACGGGATCGCTCACGTCCGGTCGGTGACCTGGGCACGCACCGACCTGCCCCGCGCATCGGTAGAGCGGGAACTGCTCGCCCTGCCTACCCTGACCACCGTTTACCGCATCAACCAGGCAGAGACCGTCGCTCGCCTTCAGCGGCTTGCGGGCGACCCGCAACCCATACCTGACGCGGTCGTCATGGCGCCTGAGGTGGTCACCCCAGCCCGACCGGACGAAATGTCCGAACCCTTCGCCAACCTCCAACGCAACCTGAACTACGCCCGCAGTCTCGCCACCGCCGGCCAGCACCTGGCCCTGCTCAAGGTCGGCGCGTTCGAGATCTCGGATGTATTCCGCGCAGCCTGGGTGCAGAGCGTCGCAGCTCTGGACCACTGGGTACGCCAGGAGATCCGGGCCAGGATGCTCCGACTGGCGGCGCAGCCCGGCACCGAGAAGCCTCAGGCCTTCGCGGCCTTCCAGATCTCGCTGGGGCTGGTCGAACAGGTGCAGATGGGAAACGCCACCTTGGTCGACGCGCTCGACCAGCAATTGCGCGACCGTGGCCACCTGGTCTACCAACACCCGGACAAGATCCGGGACGGCTTTGCTTTGGTCGCCGATGTCAACGGATTGTGGAACAGGGTTGCCAAGGTACTCACCGAGCAGAGTGGCGACGGGGTCTCGTTCACCGGGGCCGAGGTGCGAGACCAACTGCGCCAGATCGTGCAGCGCCGCCACAAGATTGCCCACGAGTACGACGAGGATCCTGACGATCCCAGCAGGAAGCGTGCCATCGACGCGCCCACCGCCACCAAGACGATCGACTGGATCGAGCAGACCGCCGCAGCCATCCTCGTCGTCCTGGATACCCCGGCCGGAAGGTAGGACCGAGCGCTGTGGGCAAGTACGACCTACTGCGGGACCATCTCAGTCGACGGTCCAGCACGGTGGAGCTGAGTTTCGCCGAGGTGTCGGACTTGGTGCCCGGCGGCCTGCCGAACTCCGCCTACCGCTACCCCGCTTGGTGGAACAACAGTGACGCAACCCACTTACACTGCCGGGCGTGGGGTGACGCCGGGTTCGACGCGCACGCGGACATTCCCCGACAGCGGGTCCGCTTCGTACCGTGGCCTGAACCGGGCACGCGGGCGGGGCTTAGGTAATCGCCGGCCACGCGGTGCCCAGACGCTTGGCACGAGGTCGCGCCTACCTGCGGCCCTAACGTTCGTACCGCCAAATCTCGTGATCGAGTCTCGTGGGTGACACGTCGAGGATCACGGCCGCACGCTTGATGAGACACGCGGCCTCTACCGGCGGGACCCGCTTGCGCCCGAGGGCCCGGCCGACGAACCGGCAGATCATCCGGTCCGGCTTGACTCCGGGGAGGCCGGCCAACATGAGCAGGTAGTGCCAGGAGATGCCGGAGTGCTGCCCCGGCAGGGCCAGCCATACGCTCTTCACCCCAGCCTCATCCGGGCTGATTGCCGCCACCCGCAGGTCCTCCACCGTCTCCACTCCGGCCTGGAGCAGAGCCTGGGCCGCCCGGTGGACTGCCTCGGCCTTGCGCACCGCATTCGCGTGGGTCGACACGCGCTGCCGGTTCCGCACACGCTCCGCGAACCCGTCCGCCCCATGGAGCGTCTCGATGCATCGGAGCAGGTCCGACGCTCCGTCCCGGTCAGCGTCCCGGCCGTCTGCCAAGCGTACCTCCCGGTAGCGGCGCACGACGTTCTGCACCGCGCCGTACCGGACGCCCATTGACCAGATGGCATCAAGGATGCACAGTGCGAGGCTCTTGGGATAGCCGGACGGCGCCGGTCGCCAGGTTTCGGCGGGGCCGAGCACCTTGAGCACCTCGGCGGCCAGCAGATCGGCATCTCCCGGCTGGCAGTCCGTCTCATCCATTCGCTTTCCTCCCGGTCATCCAGCGCTGATCAGCGAAGTGCACCGGTACAACAACATCCAGGTCGATGTCGAGTCGGACGGGAGCATGTCACCGACGAGGAGCGCCGCTCTCCCGTGAGACCCCGTTGCGATACACCACCCGGAAGCCCAGGTGCCGAGCCAGCGGAGCCCAGCGCTCCGACTTCATCAGCTGCTCGATACCATTGATCTTGCTGCTGTTGACCAGCCGGTTAAGGACCACCGTCTCGAACGCGGCGGACTCGATCCAGTCGATATTCTTGGTGAACCCGCAGATCATCGCGGCTTTGGTTTCGCGCAGGAACTCGGCGAGTGTGGTGTCGGAGGCCCGCAGGGACGAGCAGCTCCCGAAGTACAACCGCTTTCCCTCACACCGACCGGACAGCCAGCTCGCGATCTCCGCCAGCCCCACTGAGTGGGTGTCGGAGAGCTGCAGTTTGGTGGGTGCGCCGTGCAGCGCGAAGAAGCCAACCTCGTAGGCCGCGTACTTCCTGGACAGCCACCGTTCGAGGAAGTACCGAAGCTCCTGCGGCGTGGCGGTATCCCGATGGATGTAGCGGAGCGCGCCGAGTCGCTCAAGCAGTTCCAGCGTCGGCAGCACCGATCCTCGCTCCTCAAGGTTATCGTGCCACTGACCCTCCACACAGAACACGCCACCCGGCTTTGCCACGTCGCAGTCGCCCCTCGCCCGTCGAAGCACCGACCCTAACAAGGCGATCAACAGATAGCGATTGATCGAAAAGTCAGTCGTGGCCGACATTGTGCTGAGCGGGATCAGTTCCAGGCAACCTCCCCCGGCAGCGCCCCCGAACGCCGCAACTTCAAGGCGCGCCAGTCGACCAGGGTGATGCTGAGCCGCCGAGCTACCTAAATACCGTCGCTCGCGGTGAAGACGACCTGCCGCCACCGGACATGCGGCAGACCGTGAACCTCCACCGCACATTGCCCGGGCGCCGCCTACGGTAGGACAACCTTCATGGATTCAGTCGTGCCCGGTGCTCGGTCAAACGGCGACGGCAGGGAACACGACGAGCGATCCGTCGCCACCTCGTTCGATCTCAATCGCCACGTCAACCTGTTGGCTTCCCACAGCCAGCCCGTCACCCCAGGCGCGCAGGCGGTACGCCGCCTTAAGCAGCTCATCGACCTCGCCCTACGTGAACGCCGCCTTCTTCGTTGATGCCGGGGAACGCCTTCGTCAACACGCCCAGTTCCAGCGGGCCGTCGGGTAGCGCCACGAGCGCCTGTTGCCACTTCGTCAGCCGACGCTTGGTTCCCTCGATCGCCGTGTTGATCGCGTACGAGGAGGAATCCAGCCCCAGTGACAGGCCGACGCGGCCCTGGTCGAGGAGGACCGACGTCGCCTTGTCGATGGCGTCGCGGCATCCGTCCAACGCGTTGCGTTCTCCTTCCAGGCTGTCTTCGTGCAGCTGCTCCAGGAGGTCGGTGATTCGCTCGATGGCCTGCTGACGTTGGTGGTCGGCGTAGGCGCTGACGCCGACCGCGACGGCCATCAACACGAGTGGTGCAGCCACCGTCAATGCTCCGGCACCGGCCGCAGCCACACCCGCGGTGGCGGCTGAGCCGGTCGCCGCCCCGGCAACAGCGGTCTTGCCGGCAACGGGCACGAATGTGGCCTGGGCTGCGATGCCGGTCGAGTTGACCAGGGCGCTGTGAATGCCTCCTGCGGATGCCTTCGATGTCATGGGTCGGACGAGCCCCTTACCGACCTGCGCGGCGACCTTGGCCGGCACCACCATGCGGTAGAGCACGTCACCCGAGGTGGCGGCGTTCACCGTTCTGGGCACTGAGCTCGCGGTCTGCGTGACGAGGTGCGACAGCTGTTGAGCGAGCGGGCTTGTCGCGTGCAGCGGAATCCCGCTGGCCCGGTCGCGTCTGGTCGAGATCGGATAGGCCTCAAGCGTGGCGATGGGGGCAGCTGCGAGTGTCGCCAGGGCCGTTCTCAGCTCGGCGAGTCGGTCCGGCGTCATGCCATCCGCACGGAGCACGTCGGGCACGCTCACCGCCTCCGTGGCGAGCGTCCACACCGGTACGTGGGCCGCGTCAACAGTGGTCATGGCTTGTTCCCTCCCCAAACTGACGGCACCATCGCCGCGGTAGCGACACCAACAGAATCCTCAGGGCGCGGATCGCAGCCTGGTTGTCCAATCCGCAATTTCCTCACCCTGGACCAGGACGACCGTGTTCTCAGCGCAAACGTCGAACCAGGCCGGGGCCGTGCACTTCGACACGACTAGCACGGGCGTGGCATCGACTCCACGCCTCGCGAGGAGGTGACGGTATTCGAGGACCTGGCCGAGGCCCAGCCGCAGCTGCTCCACCTCGTTGCCGCCGACCACGCTCTTCACCTCGGCGATGAACTGTCGTCCATCGGCGTCCCGCCAGGCCAGATCCACCGGTACGTCGTGCAGGCCCGCACCAGCCCGTATGCCCTCGGCGCCGAGCTGGTCGATCAACGCCCGGCACAGCCGATCGTGCTCGTTTACCCCGGCCCGGTAGGCGTCCGCGTCGAACGACCGCTGCGCCGGCAGGTCGACCGGCGCAGTCGGCCCGGCGTACTCCCGGTCGAAGCCCCGCTCCCCGCCGGTCCCGGCGGGCACCGCATCGGAGATCAGGGCCTCGGCTGCCCGCCAGGCACGGCCGGCCACCTCGGGCCGGTACCGGCTCTCGAACGGAAACGGGCCCGCCGCCACCCAGGCGTTGAGCATCCGGGCGGCGGCCATCACGGGTGGCTGCCGGAGCAGCCACAGCGCCGTCTCGACGTCGGGGCAGGTGAAGAGCAGCTTGTCCTCGGCGCGGGTTTTCGTCCGGTCTTCCCCCACGTCAATGCCGCGCCGTCCCCACTCCTCCAGGTCCGCCGTACCGGCGTCCATGGCCAGGCCAATCGGTGCCATGGCCACCCGCAGCCACACCTCCTCGCCCGACTCGTACACGCCGAGGGTTTCCAGCACCCCGACGGTCAACCGCAGCAGCGGACCGTGGCCGCCGCTCACCCGCGACAGCAGCCAGTGCGTGCCGGCGGTCGGTGCCGCCTCGGGCACCGCCATCCGGGCCACCCATCCGGCGAAGGCCCAGGCGGCGCGCTGTGACTCGTCCAACCCATCGGCCCAGTCACCGTCGAAGGCGGCCGGCGGCGGCTCCAGCGGCGCCGGCGCCGGGTCGGCGAACACCCACGCCGCGAGGTCGGCCGGCTGGGTGAGCTGCCACAGCCGGGAACGGCGGGCCGCCAGGATCCCGGTCAGTTCCTCAACGTCATCCGCCGACCACAAACCGGCCGGCACCGACTCGGTCGTCATACCTTGACCTTGCGGCCGCGGGTGGCTTTCGCCGGACGCCACGACGTGAGCGCCTCATCGGTGAGGTGCAGACGGTTGGTGGTCTCGGCGAGGAAGCCCTCGTAGATGTCCGCCGGCGACGCACCCCACTCCGGGTCGAACTCGCCGTGCCACTGGCGTACCCAGGGAAGGATCTCGCGCAACCCCGCGACCAGCGGAAACAGCCGGTCGTCAGCCCAGCCGTCCTCCTGCTCGCGGGCCACGATCAGGGTGGCCAGCGCCTGGGCCTGCTCGCGGTGGTCCCAGCCGGCCCAGCCGACCAGCAGCGACGGGTCACCGTCGCGGCTGGCACCGGGGTACGAGACAAACCGTTCCTTGGGTACGTCGAGCTTGCCCCGGTGCTTCCAGAAGCTGCTCTTGAGGAAGTCCGCCGAGGTGTACTTCGGCGGTACCGGGATGCCCTTACGGAACGCCCGCTTCGCCGCCTCGTCGGGCAGCGCGTCCTCCTGCCGTTGCAGGTCCCACACCTGCTCCCAGTCGGCCCGCTTGACCAGCCCGGTGTCCTTGTAGCGCAGCGCCGCCAGGTGCGGCACGTGCTCGTCGGCGACAAGGTCGGCGACCACCTTGCCGAGATCCTGACCGGGCGCGTAAAGGTTGGCGACGGTGAGCACGTCGTCGTCGCGGCGCAGCTCGTCGGCGAGCTGCGCGGTGGTCAACGGGCGCGGCTGTTCTAGGCCGTCGACGTACTGGTACCACAGCTCCCGCGCCTCACACCGGTCCAACAGCCAGTCGCGCAGCGCCTTCTGCTGCATGACGTCCCAGCCCTCGGTGGCCCAGCGCCGCTTGCACTCCGGCCGCTCAATCAGCCCGATGTTGCGGTTGCCCCCGATGACCGCGATCCGCCGCTCCACGATCGCCTTATACTCGTCCGACCAGTGCGCCGGCAACTCCGTAACAGGAGTGTGGTTGTGATGGGTAAACCACTGCGTTTCCGCCTTACCAGAAGCCACCCTGCGAGCGAGAACGATCTCGAACGCGCGCTCTCCCGCTTTCAGCCCCGGCACCGGTTCGGTGTGCGAAGTCGGCTCATCGTGCAACCCGTAGAACGAGTAGACCTGCCAGTCCAACTCTTCCTGCAAGGCGATCATCTGCCCTCGGACCGATTGCCACTCGTCGCGAGCGGCAGCGAGCCGTTCGCGGGTGGGAACCCCAGTAGCCGCAACCGCCGCCGCGCTCACAGTAGCTAACCGCTGCGCAAGACCGTCGATCCCCCGACTCAACCCTAGTGGGTACGCTGACGGCAGTGGAAAATCATGCAGTTTTGTCCCGGTGAAGTCGTAGAACGAGTACCAAGGCTCAGGGCTCCATCGATTACCGCCACCACTTGAATTATCGGCACCGGTTTTGGCGTGACTTACTTGCTTCAGCCAGAAGCAGGCAGTGGAACTGTTGAGGACTCCAAGTAACTGCAGGTGTTCGTCCTCAGACGCCCCGTCCGGCAGTTTGATCACCGGCGCCGATTGTTTGAAAACCTTTCCACCCCGGTCTAAAACAAAATGGTTATGCGTTACGACAGAGGCGAATGTGATCGACAAGGGCGTCCGGTAACGGTCGGAAACCCACCGGTACCACGTCCACCAAGGCTCGTCTGAGTCCCCCCGGGTTCGTCCGCTAAAGCCAGTCGTTGAAGCGAGCAGCCTACGTAGTGACCACAGGTGCCTACCCCACCCTGTCTCCAGATCGAATGCGACGGGCTTGAAGTCCGTGCCGTATGGCGTTAAGGCGTGATCCTCCGGCGCACTGCCCCAGTCCCGTATTACCTCACCGATTAGAAGAGGCCGCCGGATCCCGTCTTTGATTCGGAGACGGCGGAACCATCCCGGCGGTGCGAAGAATGCATCATCTTGACCTGGGAAGCTAGCGAATCCAATCGCTCCGCTAATCCTTGTTTCTAAGCGCTGGCGCTCACCCGCATCCAATTTCGCCAGAAGGTCTCCGGCCCCGCCGCCACTTAAACTCCATGGAAACGTGGAAAGATGGGACCTAGGTGTGTCAGCGACGCTGATCCATTGACTTTCGGAACCAGGACTTTCAACCTGATCCACGATGGCCCGCCAGACTAAGCCTCGACGCGGGTCGTCCGGGATGCTGGATTCGCCTCGGATACCCATGACCGTCCGGATGACCCCTGCACGGTTCAGGTTGGTGTTGCGACCAACGAGGATCACTGTCGGCGTACCGTGGCCAGGTACGTAAGCACCGGAGGTGTCGATGACATGGGTCAGGTTGACCCGAAGAGCAAACAGCTTCTCAATCATCTTCTTGCCGAACTCGCGCTTCATGAACGAGTTGGCAGTGATCTGTCCGACGTAGCCCGCACCCTTGCCGATAGTATCGGCGGTTTTGGCCAGGTGAAAGAACCGCTGCGCGAACGGCACGGACAGTGCGTACTTGCCAGAGCAGGCGTCGTACATATCACGGTAGGCTTCGTTCAAGCCCTTGTCTTTCACCGTAATGTAGGGCGGGTTGCCGACAACAACCTGATACTGACCGACACCCAGAATGCCTGGGTACTGGCCAACATCCTCCGTAGCATAAGCAAAATCAGCCAAATCTTCCTGCCCGTCCAGCATCGCCTGCCGAGACTTAATCAGCGAATCCCCGACGGCAAGATGTATGGGAAATGCGACACCGTCAGCAGCATCGAGAACCTTGAGTCTGGAAGCACGCAGAGCAGCGATCAGTAGACGAAAGCGGGCAATGGCTACCGCGTAGGGGTTGAGGTCGACGCCGTGGACGGCGTCGAGGGCGAGGCGTACTCGTTCGTGGGGGTCGCGGTTGGGGGCGTGCTGCTCCCACTCCTTCAGGAGGCGGTGGAAGGCACCGAGGACGAAGTGACCCGAGCCGCAGGTCGGATCGATCATCTTGACCACGTCGTGGCCGAACTCCTCGATCGCCGGGGTCAGCGTCAGATCGAGGATGAACTCTTCGACGAACTCCGGGGTCTGAAGCAGCGCGTAGGTCTTGCGGGCCGCCTCGGAGAGGTCCTGGTAGAGGTCGCCGAGGAAGCGGGTGTCCCACTCCGGGTCGGTGAAGTCGTGGACCAGGCCGCCGGCCTCGCCGCGCCGACGCCAGAAGGCGATGAGGTTCTTTGCCTCGTCGTGCGACAGCGGGATCTGATACAGCGGGTTGTGGCGCTTGTCGAAGAGAGACTTGCCTGCCTGAGTGCTGGCAATAGCGTCGTGGCCCTGGTGCAGCCAGTCGCGGAGCGTCTTGTCGGGCTGGTTCCGGAAGAACTGAGCCTCAGCTTCCTCGGCGAGGACCAGGCGGTCCCCCGGGCCAGCCAGGTAAGGGTCGGGCAGCAGGCCGTTGTCCTCGCAGAAACGTACGAAGACGGTGCCGAGCACCCAGGCGACGGCGGCCTGGGTTACCCGCTCGTCGCGCCAGGCTGCCCAGGTGGCGGCAGTGCGTCCGACCTTGAAGGCGTGGTCGTACTCGCCACGCAGGCGGAGGCGCACCTCCTCGACCGACTCGGCCTGCTCCCGCAGGTCCTTTTCCAGGTTCTTGACCTGCTTCTGCAGGTCGGACAAGAGCAGTTTCCGGTCGATCACGCGCCGACTCTAGTCGTCCCGCTCACGGGACGGGGGTACCCAAAAGGCTCGTGTACGTAGCCGGCCCGCTACCTACGGCTCCCGCATCCAGGTCTTCGGTTCAGTGATAAAGATGCCCTTGCCCTGATGACGCCGGATGACGCGCAGGGCTTCGAGTCGCACGTAGACCATCTGGATGGTAGACGTGCCGACGCGGTAGTCGGTTGCCATCTGCGCGATCGGTGGCAACTTTTCTTCAGGCTTGAGCCTCTTCGCCTTGACCCCAGCGATGATGTCATCGGCGATGCGGATGTAGTCAGGTGTTGTTGGCATGGCGCTCCTTGCGTGGCTCGCCAATTCGATCACGAACCGCCCCGGAACGACAACACTCGGTGGTTGACTTAAACGACTAACTCGTTACTCTTGAGCCTGAGCTGCTCCTCGCGTGGCAACGAGTTCGGCTCATCCCCCTGGTCGGGGCGGGTGCGTGTGCCCGTCCCGACCCTCCGGACTGCTCTGCTGTCGTACCGCCGAATGGGGCTGCGTCAGCGGAGCGGGCGGGTCGCCCGCGGCCCCCGCGCGGACGGCCCGCCCTCCAGACCCACCACAGGGACCTTCTGCGCTTCCCCCTGCCCTCAGAAAGGATCGCCGTGGCTCAGGTGTATCGAGGTGGCCGCCCCTACCCCGCCGGCTACCCGGGCCGGTTGACGCCGCACGAGGTGCGGACCCGCGAGTTCGCCGCGTGCCGGCGCGGCGTCGACCCCGATGAGGTACGCGAGTTCCAGGCCCGGGTCAGCGACGAGCTGGCGATGCTCAACGAGACGGTACGGCTGCTCAGCCAGGAGAACGACCGGATCAAGCGGGCGCTGCGGGACTGGCAGACCATGCACGCGCGGGAGTGCCCGCCGCCGCAGGAGCAGCGCCCCAACTCCGGCCCCTGGTGACCGCGCGACCTTCCCCCGGCGACCTGCTCGTCATCGACGGCCGGGCCTCGGTGCAGTTCGCCGGAGACCGTGCGCTGACCTTCCGCGTCGTGTCGGTCTGCGATCGACCGACGTACGAGGGTTGGGTCTGGTTGACCGGCTACGTCATCAACCGCCGAGGCGACGCGACAACCAAACGTGAGGTCTACGTCCAACTCGCTGGCCTTCGCCCTGGCGTGCCCGTCGCTTCAGATAGGCAAGGTCGTGGCGTCCGGCGCCGAGCCGGTTGTTGAGCACTCCCGTCCCGTTCAGGGCTTCGCACCCACGCCCGGTCGCCTGACCGGAGATGTCACTGGGCAGTCGCTGGGCCCTTTCGCTGCCACCACGCCGTGAACAGGGTGGTCACCTGCGCCTTGACCTCCTCGGTGACCAGCCCTCGGGCGTCACCCATGAGCGGCACGACGGCGTGCTGGTAGACGTCCCGGTGCCGCTCGACTGAGGGACAGGCGAAGACGGTCAGCATCCGTAGGACGCGCAGGGTGTCCGCGCCCAGGAGGGGGAAGTGAGCTTCGAGCAGTCGCGTCAGGGCCGACCACACCTTGTCGACGACGAGGCCGGCGACGGCATCCTTCACCTGCTGTGGGATGCGGGACGTGAGGTGATCCGCCAACGCACGCTGGACCGCCCGCTTGGCCGCGTCGGTGAAGAGACCGATGGTCTTGTTGACCTTCTCGATCAACTGGATCAGCGCGACGAGCAGGTTGCACCAACCGTGACTGGCGAGGCCCTTCTTGACCTCCCGGGCGGTCTGCTTGTTCTGGACGAGGTCGTCGATGCCCTCCGAGATCTCGTCCCACGGGTCGACCATGATGGAGTCCGCGAGGATGTTCATCCGCCCGTTGTCGAATGTCACCGCCGCCCGGTCGCCGATGTCGAACTGACGCGGCAGTGGCGCGTGGTCCTTGGGGCGCGGGTCCGCAGCCCACAGGTGATTGGCGAGGTCGAGACGGGCAAGGTCGAGGGATTTCTGCCGATTCTTGGCGTTGAATGCCAGTGCCCCGGTGCGGTCCTTGCCGATGTCGCTCCTGAGCGCGCTTCGCCGCTCGTCGCGAACGGCCGGGGGCTCGACGGCCAGCTTTGCCCACCCATCCCAGCCATGCAGCGAGCCGCCACAGCCGGAGCACGTGCAGCCCGGGTTCTGGGCGTTGGCGCAGTTCGCTCTGTGCGTGTTCCCAGCCATCCACAGTCCGCCGATCGGCTCGCCGTCGCTTGAGGTAGGGCATCGACGACTCTAAGTGTGGGGCCGGCTGGCGCCAATCCCCTGTCATCCCTGAAAATCCGTCATTTGCCACCGACCGGAGGGTGAGTTGGCTGCCAGACGCGAGGGCCACTTGCCCTGCCTCAGCAGATCTGTCGGATTTCTGATGGACCCGGTCGGAACTTCCTGCCAGCCGAGAGCGGCGGCACCCTGACGCCGACCGTCAACGCCGCGACGGACCCAGATCACGCCGCTGGTACGTCCGCCACAGCGGCGAGTACCCCTGGCGCGACCAGAAGGCCACCGCCCCGGAGTTGTAGTAGCTGTAGTAGAGGTAGAGGCCGTCGACCCCGTACGACGAGAGGCGGGCCTCGACCGCCGCAGCCAGGAAGCGGCCGGTCCCGTTACCGCGGCACTCCGGTAGGACTCCGAACGTGTTCACGTAGCCGTAGCGCCCGGCGGGCAACAGCATGTCCAGGGCGATCTCGTGCTGCCGGACGAAGCACTCCGACATGGCTGTGATCCGGCCCCCATCCTCAAGCACCAGCACCAGCGGAGCGCCGTCGACCGCCGGCCCTCGTACCCACATCTCGGCCAACCGATCGCTGAAGCGGGCCCGCACTCCGGGAACACGCCGAGCGAACGGGCTGCACGGGATGTGCGCCGCGAGGACCTCCTCCTGCAAGCGCAGAAGGTCAGGTTCGTCGGCTGGCACGGCTGCCCTGACGACGTACGGCGACTCGGATCGCGCAGGGGTAGGCGCCAGCTCACGGACCGGCTTGAAGGCGATACAGGCGTCCTTCCGGAACCCGCGAGCGGCGACGACACGATCGATGTTGACCTCCCGGCACGGCCAGACGAGGTTGGCACCTGTGGCTCCGGAGGCGACCCAGTCCGTCTCGATGCGATCCAGCAACCGACCCAGCGCGTCAAGACAGTACGAGTCGGCCTCGGGCAGGGTCAGCGCAACCGTGGTGCCGGTATCGCGCTCGTAGTAGGCCAGCTTGTCGCTGTCGACCGGGTAGTGATCCACGGCGGGCCAGCCCAGCGCCAGCAGGCCGCCCGCTCCACCCACCGCGCGGACCGACGCCGACGCATCGGGTACGGGAGTGTCGACCAACGACGACAGTCGCGATCGGTCCAGGCTCGGAAGGCGATCGTCCAACCGCGCTCGACGTCGGTGCTGCTCCACGATCGCGTCCAGCAGATCCACTGGTGACCACCCCGGCTCCACGCTCTGGCACCGTGATTCTACGCACCGTAGCCAACAGTGGTAGGTATCTGATGAGCCCTGCCCGGCCCAGAAATGGAGACTCGAATGCTGCGTGAGCTTCCGGCATCACACCCACATCCCTACCACCGGCTCCTCGGGCCCCGACCCGTCTACTTCGTCGGGTCGAACCGCCCGGACGGGGCGCCACACCTCTGCGCCGCCACCAACGTCACCTCCATCAGCTCCGACCCGGCGCTGCTCGCGGTGGCCCTCTGGCCGGAGTGGGAGACGACCGTCAACATCCGCAGGAGCGGGAAGCTCACCGTGAGCCTCGCCCTGTCCGACCAGGTGGCGTCCGTGCTGACGGCCGGGCACCGGTACAGCGGGGTCACTCTTCCCACCGGGTCGTCGGACAAGTTCGCGGCGGCGGGCCTCACACCCCTGACGACCGGGGGCGACTACCCCGCCGGCGTGGCCGAGAGCGCAGCCGTCCTGATCTGCGACGTGGTGGAGGTTGTTTCGGGCCTGGGCGACCACGACGTCGTAATAGCGAAGGTCAGGTCGGCGTGGGTGGACCCGGAGTCGGTTTCGGACGACCTCGTCCTGGGCCTCAGTCGCCGACAGCCGCTCCTGCAACTCACCGGCGCTCGGTTCGCCACGGCGCAACCGGTGGAATAGCCCCGCCACCCGGCAGCGGTGATCACCGTCAGTGCAGGCTGGAGGAGCCGATGACTCTCGCCGGCAGGCCCTGCGCGGCGCACCCGACCTCGTACTCGTCCAGGACGCTCCGCCAGTCCTCGATTCGCGAGACCGTGCCGTCGCCGTGGAAGTAGGTGATGGAGCCGAGGATCGAGAACACGATGTCGACGCGCTCGTCACCATGCACGGCAAGCGAATGCACCGTCCCCGCCTCCTCCACCAGATAGTCTCCGGCGCCGCACCGCACGCCCAGCTCGGGATAGCCCCAGGAACCGGCAAGAGTCACCGCAGTCACCGATCCACTGTGGAGATGCTGCTCGATGACAGTGCCGGCGCCGAAGCGGCTGCGTACCACCCACAGCCCGGAGAGACGATCGACATGCAGAAGCATGAAGCTGCCCCCGGTTACCGGGTCCTCCACCCACGGCTGGGTCGCGCACTGGACGGCGGCCACCGAGGACGACCGCCGTCGATCCGACAGATCGATGCCGTACATGTGCCGCCTCCCCCGTGAGCGCCAGGTCAGGCCCGCAGAGCGGCGAACACCGGACCCGGCTCCACCTCGACCCGCGAATCCACCTTGGTCTCCTCGAACGTCTCAACATCGATCAGGTAGATGTGGATGAGGTCCAGGCGGTAGAAGCGCCACGTGCCATCGCCCTCGAACTCCGTCGGCGGCCTGTACCACCACTCGCGCACCTCCGGGTCCGGGAAGTTAACGGTGAAGTAGTGCTCGGACACCTCCGCCAGCTCGGGACCGGCCACCTCCACGCAGGTGCCGACGAACTGCATGCCATCGACGTCGTCGCCCGTGGCTGTGGAGTCGAAGATGGCACCGGCGACTCTCGGTGTGACCGCGATGTCCTGGGAATGCCGAGCGGTGGGAGTGGAATAGAAATACAGAAAGTCGCCAGGCCCGAGGACATAGTTGATCGGCGCGGCCCAGGCCATCCCGTCGGAGCAGGTCGAGAGCGTCAGATAACGATTGTCGCGCACCAGCTTGACAGCGCGTCGCACCAGATCGTCGTCAGTCACGTGAGCTACCCCCTGGGTTCGCCGGTCGGGACGTTATAGCAGTCAGTGGTCGAGCCGTCGACGGCCTGCTGAGGATGCTCCATGCCACCAGGGCGGAAGACCGATAGAGGATCTGAAAGGCCGTCACGTCATCGACCCGCGTGGAACGCGGCGAGCGATCCGGGAAGAGACTATCGACGAACGCGATCAGGTCCAAGTGGGTCGGGCACCAGTCCGGAGCCGGCTGCGGGTAGCCGGACAGGACGCCGTCGAGCAACGGCACCAGCGCTGCCCGCGATGCCGCCAGATGACTGAACGAGCCCGGGTAGTGCACGGCCAGATCAAAGCCCGGGTCCACCAGTCGCTCCAGGAGGTCATCGAGGTGAACGGGCGGAAAGAATTCCGGACATGGTCCGGCCGGCGAATCCACTGTGGCGGTCAGGTCGATCGGCGCCCGCTCGAGGACGCGCCCACACCCTCCGCACGATTCCTCCGTGACCTGCAGGATCGATGACGAAACGCCGCACTCGACGCGGGTGCGCACGTGACAGCGGGAGCAGACCCGCCAGATTCCCGCACCGAGCAGATCGGGTCGGGCCGCCGCGACAAGCGCCAGGGTCTCCATCCGCTGCTTTGCCTGACCCTGCAACCAATCTGTGCCGCTCTGAACGGAAACATGGACCCCGAATACCTGTTCGATCATCCACGAGTTGTGGCTGGCCAGGGCGTCCGGAAGCCGGCGATGGATGCTGAGCGCGTGGCGCAGCGCGGTGAACCCCTCCGTGACTCGCTGGCGGCATGTTCGTCGCGCACCGACCGGCCAACCCCGGCGAGCTAAGTCGTGCCGCAGTGCGAGGGCAGCGTGGACAACTTCCTGCTCAAGGTCCACGAGACGTGACAGCATCGCCGAGGAGGGGATGCTCGATGTCAGCCGCCGACCGGCCCACCGCCGGCCCAGGGCCGGGGTCATCCGGGTTGCCGGCGCGGGTCGCAGCCGGGGTAGCCGGACCCGGAGGAACTGCTCGTCGTCCGCGCCGTCGTAGTCGACACAGACCCAGGTGATGTCGCAGTCTGCCTGTTGTCCCATCCGAGAGGCGGTGATCGAGGCGGCGACGCACGGCGTCAGCACCGCCAGGCTGGCGAGCACGTTCGGCTGGTGGCTGTAGCGCACCCGTATCGGTCGGTGCGGTCTCTCGTCGAGCACGGTGCGCAGAGCCTCGAAGCTCCGGTGGAGGCCGTGAGCGATCTGCACCTGCCCTTGGGCCACCTGCTCACTCATCCGCTGCCGTTGGTCCGGTCGTTGAAGGAGCGCACGGACGACCGCCACACCACGTAGATCGCCACGAAGAAGAGCAGAGTCGCCAGGGTCGTCATGCCCTCTTGGCCATAGAGCACCAGCTTGCAGGGGAAGTGCCGGCCGAGGATGCCGAGCACCACACTGGCGGAGAAGAGCCCGCTGGCGAACGCAAGGGCGTGCAAACCGCGGAGGACCCGCCGTCCGGCCATGAACTCGGAGAACCCGGGGGCACCCTGCAGGCGGATGATGCTGTGAAACGTCGGTAGCACGATGAAGATCGCCACGGAGATCGCGGCGAGACTGGCTGCCAGGGCGGTCGCGTCCTTGATCGGCTCGGCGAGACCCGGGTCCTGGTGCAGCAGGCCCGGAAACGGATTCATCATCGGTCACCACCGCTTCAGGTCAACGGAGTCCAATTCAGCCCGGAGCACCTGGTCTCGACCGGCGAGCGCTCGGTACACGGTCAACGCGGACGCGTTGTCGGTGACCCCTGTCAGCCCGTTCATCAACTCGACGAACCGACGCGTACGAGTGCGGATGTCGCCGTGGCCGAGGATCGCAGAGTGGATCTCGAAGATCGTGTCGGTGCCTAACTCCCTCATGTTGGGCCAGATGTTGATCATCTGTAGGTCTCCTTCCGCCACTCGAAACGACCCGGGGATCCGTCGGCCCGGCACGTGCAGCGGTTGCGCGAGGGCCCGGACCGCGTCACTCCAGTTGATGTCGAAACACTCCGCCCCGGTCGTGCCCGTGTGCACGGCATCGGCCCCGGCGAGTCGGCTGAGTTTGGAGATGACCTGCTCGTCGACACCCACCCGGTGCACCCCGCCAGCGGACGGGCGGGACACCATGCCGGAGCCCATGTTCGTGGCCACCAGAGCCACACCGAAACTGTGGGCGCTGAGATCCTCAAGTGTGCCGAGCCCCTGAGTGAATCCGTTGACCACGAAACCCTTCGCGCCGTTCGCGGCAGCCCACTCCGCCTTGCGCAGGATCTGACTCGGGCTGCCGGCGAGAGAGGTGATGTAGGCCTTCGCCTTACCGGTTTCGTCCGCCGCGCGGCTGCACACCTCCACCAACCGAGGCAGCCGGTGCTGCAGACTCAGCGTCGGTGACGGCGGATCACCCAGCAACATGTCGTCGACCAGGAGGTCCGCTCCGGCGACCAGCGATTGCCGGTAGAGGTCCAGGACCGGCTGGTCGAGCGGCTGGGTGCGCGGCCCCGTCTCCAGAGCCAGCAGGGGGCGGTCCGACACTCCCACCATCGACCGGATGCCGCCGATTCCCAGTTGTGGGCCGGGCACGGCAGAGAGGAAGGGCCGAGGCAGGTCGACCCGCTGCAACCAGACCCCGTCCGCGTAGCTGTACTCGGCCGCGCTGGTGAGGAGCTGAAAGAGGTGGGCCAGCCCTTCGGACGGTGCGGCGTGCGCGAGTGGCAGAGCGAGCGTGACATCCGTCCAATCGGAGATCGGACCCACGTGGATGACAGCTCCGGCGATCTCCGGATCGGTGCTCCGGTATTGATGATCGAGTCGCTGTGAGCGTTGAGTCAGGATCCGAAGCATCTGCACAGCGGCGTGGCGAAGGTCCGAGCCCGCGGGAACCGCGAAACTGTAGGTGGCCCTCACGAACGCATCCAGATCCAACGAGTCTGGGTCCAGAATCTGGTCCCGCCAGTTCATCAGACCGGATCGCCAGTTCGGGAAATCTGCACAGGAGCTGGCAAAGGGCTCACCACCGTGTGTGGAGTATTGGCGAAAGTGAGATCGACTTCCGTCCGCACGCGACGCCCATTGTCGCAGTCCGAGTCAACGATAGCTGGTCTGATATCTGACAACCAGCAATCGATACAACCCGCTACGTCAGCGCGTGAGGACCTGACCAGCGGTGCTGCGATGAGCGTTTACCACCCAGGCGTCCGGCAGCGCGATCCACTCGTTGTCGCCCACCCGCACCACCGCACCGTCCAGCTTGGGCAGCAGCGCCGGATCCTCCATCGGACAGAGCAGCCAGATATCCCCCGACCCACCGCGCGCCGCGTCAGCCACCTCGTGCAGCCGCTCCATCGCCCGGTACCGCGCCAGCACCGCCGCGTCATGCAGCAGCACCGGCCCCTCCGCGGCAGACAGCAAGGAGTGCAGCGACGGCACGGTGAGCTGCCACGCCTGCTCGACGTACTCCCCCAGCTTGATCGCCGCCCGCGACCCTTCCTGGGCGATGTCCGCACCGAGCACGGTCTCCCATGTCGGCTTCGGGCGGGCGTCGACCAGGGCGTGCAGGTGCCCCAGGAAACGCGCCGCCACGTTGACCGGTCGGGCGTCGAAGCGTCGGGCCAGTTCCTCCCGGGCCAGGTGGTAGCGGTCGAGGCGCACCGTCAGCGCCCGGAACCCACCCGCCGACCGTGCCCCGGCCAGTCGCTCCTCGGCGCGCATCGCCGCCGCCAACTCCGGTGACTCCGCAGTCCACCGGCTCGGCGTGGCCGTGACCGACGGGCGCCGTTGAATGATCGACACCGAGGACGAGGCCGCGCGGGGTGGTGGCGAGACGTACCGGTCCCGGTCCCAGCGCAGCTCGAAGCCCGCCTCGGCGAGTAGTCGATCCAGTTTGGGGTGGCCTGGCAGCGGGTCCAGCTCCGGGAAGCGGGCGGTGACCCGGTCGGCGACGTGCGTCGGGGTCAGCCCACGCCGGCCATCAGGTGGGCTCGTCGGCGGCACCACGCCAGCCTGGGCCAGCCGCAGTGCCCGCACCGGGTCGAGGTTGCGCGGATAGAGCTCCAACCGCGTGGTGGCGGCGGCCCGCTCCGAGGCCACCGCGGCGAGCAACACGCGTCGCCGTTCGTCGAACGCCTCAGCCGCGCCGCCGGGCGCGCTCACCGCCGCGAGAGTACGCAGCACCGTTGCGGGGCTGGGCAGAACGTCACTCGCGGCGAGCTTGTCGGCGGCCTTACCGAGCGCGTCGGCGTAGTCGAGCAGCGCCGGCGCGGCCGGGGTGTCCGGTGCGTCGTCCTCGCTGACCTCCAGCGCCACCAGCAGCCGGTCGCCGCGCGGATGGGGCTTGCCGTCGATGTCGGCGCGGGCGTGCCGGCGCAGCAACAGGCGCGGCTCGTCGGCGAGCGCGTCGACCTCCACGGCGGCACGTACCGCTGCGACGGCCACCGCGAGACGTAAGGCGTCCCCGGTACGCACCGAGCCGCGGCTGCTCAACAACGCCGCGGCCAACTCGGCGACGCCCATCACCCGGCCGCCGTCGTGCAACAGCTCGACGATCTGGGTACGCAGGCTGCCGACCACCGGGATCTCGTGCCAGCGTTTGCGCTGCTTGCCGAGGACCTGCGCGACCCGACCGGCGGTCACACCCAGCGCGGTGGCTACCTGCGGCTGCTGCGGCCACAGCTGCAACGCCGGCAGCGCACCCGACTCGTCGGGCAGGTGCAGCAGCAGCCGGGTGCCCTCGATCTCGGTGGCGTTGCGGCCGTTCTTCGCCGGGACGAGCAGCGTGGCGATGGCGTCCAAACCGACGCGTACCAGATCGGTGTCGCCGTGACCGGAAGAGGTCTCGGTGGCTGCCTCTTCGCTTGCCGCCTTGCGGGCGGCGGGCGTGGTGGGCAGCGTTTCCCGCTCCCCCAGTCGCTGCCGCCACTCCTTGACCCGGCGTTGCAGCTCCTGGCGGGTCTTCGCACCCAGACCGGGCAGGTGGGCGAGTTTGTTGGCGACCGCGAGCAGCTCCCCGACGGTGGCGGCCTCCAGTCGGTGCGCGGCCGAGACTGCCCGTGGGGTGAGACCGGCAGCCTCCAGCGTGGTAGCCCGGGTGGCCTTGCCTGCGGCCTCGTCGCGGGCCGCCGCGGCGACCTGCTCGTCCGGCTCGTCGACGTCCGGGTGCTCGGTGCCGACGGGGGTGCTCGCGTCCGAGCGGCGGAAGACGTCCTGCCAGGCGTCGCGCAGATCCTTCAGCGACGCGTGGCGTCGACGATGGTCGCGGTGCAGTGCCCGCTGGAAGAACTCCACGAGGCCGTCGCGGATCGCCGGGTCGAACGCCTCGGCTGCCAGCACCGGCGGGCCGTCGGTGAGCTGCGGTTCTGTGCCGCCGTCGCCCCAGACCGGCAGCTCTCCGGAGGCCATCTCGTGCAGGGTGACCGCGAGTGCGTACCACTCGGCGTGTTTGTCGTAGACCTGACGATTCGCGGCGCCGAGGA